>NZ_VSLZ01000006.1 GCF_010747475.1 Halorussus sp. MSC15.2
TTGCTGAAGGCGGCGAGCGCAGCGAAGTCTGCGGCGCTTACCGCCGCGGAGTTCGGGCTCGCAGCCGCAAAGTGGGCGCTCGCGACGGGCGCGACGGCCGCCAGCGTGGCAGTCGGTGCGCTAGGCACGGCGCTTACTGCGCTCGGAATCGGCCCGCTCCTCCTACTCATCGGCGCGCTCATCGGTGGACTCGCCATGCTCGCCGACCACTTCGGGCTGATAAATCTCGACCCCATCGTCGCGGGATTCGAGTCGTTGATAGGCACGCTCGGTAGCCTCGTCCCGTCCATCGACCAGATAACTTCGCTCCTCGGCACCCTCACGGGCGTCGGCGGCAAGCCAAAGGGGATGATGGAGTGGGCGCAGATGCTCCTCGGCGTCCTGCTCCCCATCATCCCCATCACGCGGGCCGTCCTGAAGCACTTCGGCCTGCTCGACGACGTGGGCGCGATGCTCGAGAGCGCCGTCGCCGGAGCGATGGGCTTCGTGAACTCCTTGCTCGGCGGCATCAAGCGCCTGATTTCGAACCCGCGGGAGACGCTCGCGGCGTTCGCCGACGCGGGCATCGACTTCGTGAAGACGATGGCTCGGAAGGTAATGATGGCCGGACCAAAGTTCCTCAGGAACGCCATCAGTTCCGCCCTCTCGTCGGTCCTGCCGTTCCTGCCGTCGAGTGACGCCAAGCGAGGTCCGCTGTCGAACCTCACCGGCGCGGGCGCGGCGCTCGTGAAGACGATAGCGAAGGGCATCCTCGGCGCGCCGGGAGCCATCGCGACCGCTATCGGGAGCGCGCTGTCGGGCGCTCTCGGCGGAATCGGAAACGTCGCGCTCTCTATCGGTTCCGAAATCGCCCACGGTATCGCCGACGGTATCTCGGGTGCCGCCGGTGCCATCGGCGGTGCCGTGAAGGGTGCGATGGACGCCGCGAAAGGTGTCGCGGACGCGGCTGGAGGCGCGCTCTCCGGGGCGGCGAGCGCGGTCGGCGGTACCGTCTCCGGGGCGGCGAACGCGGCCAACACCGTCGGGAACGCAGTCGGCGCGGCCGGGCAGGCCGCCGGAAACGTCATCGGGGGCGTCGGCGACACGGTCGGTGGTCTCCTCGGCGGCGGTGGCGGCGGCGCAGGCAAGACCCAGAACAACAACACCCAGATTCACTTCCACGGCGAGGTCCACGACGCACAGAAGGTCGACAAGAAAGTCCGGAAGGCCCAGCGGCAGGCCGTCCAGCAGGCGCAGGGCGGCATCGAGGACGCCCTGTCCATGGGCAAAGACGCCGCGGATTCCTTAATCTGACATGTGTGCAATGTTTCGACCCCAGTTTACGGCATCGGACGACGAGACGACGATGCTCGTCGGCGACGTCACGCTCGAAAACGTGACGAAGGTAAGCGAGCGCGGCGGCCAGCAGGCTCCGACAAAGAAGACCGAGAAGGGTTTCTCGTACGGGACCTCTGTCGGGCCCGAGCCCATCTCGGCCACGTTCGAGGCCGTCGTCGCCCCCGAGAAGTACGCGCAACTCGCTGACATCCGTAACGCCGACGAGCCGTTTCCGGTCACGGTCGGGTTCGTCTCGCTCGGCAAGTGCAAGCTAGACGACCTCCAAATAGACCAGCAGGCGTCCACGACCAGCCACTACTCGGTTCGCATCTCCGTCACCCAGATACGGGAGGCCAGAACGAGAACCACGACGCTGGTCATCGACTCGACCGACGGAAGCGGTGACGGGTCGGTGTTCACCGGTGACTCCGGTGCCGCCGACCCGTCGCTGGCGCGCTCGAACAAGAAGTCGCTGTGGGGGGACGTGAGCGTCACGGACACCGTCAACGACATCGCCGACGCAATTGGGTTCTAATGACTGTAGAAACGATTCCGATTCCGACCGAGAAGGCGAAGCGCAAGGAGCCGATTCGGCTCGAGACGACCGAACTCGACGCGTGGCCCGGCCACCGATTCGAGATTCGGTTCGACTGGAACGGACAACTCGACCGATGGGTCCTTCGACTCACTCACGTCGAGACCGGCCGGGAGTTCGTGCGGGCACCCGCCTGCCTCATGCGTGAGTACGCGCTCGACCCGTACGTCACCTTCGTGTTGTTCGACCCGGCGAATCAGGCCGAACGGGTGACGCCCGAGAACCTCGGTGACGGGGTCGAACTCGGCGTCTTCCCGGGACCCGGAGGTGGTAGCTGATGGTCTGGAAGCAGTACCGACGAGTGGACGTCGGCGACCTCTCCATCGAGGACCTCGACACCGAGATTACTGTCGAGATGAGCAAGGACGGCGAACTCTCGTTCGACGTGAGCGTCTGGAACCTCACCGAGGACTCTTGGAGCCAGATTCAGAAGGGCGACGACTGTCGTATCGTCCTCGGCTGGAAGCAGGGGCCGACCAAGAGCGTGATTCAGGGCGTCGTCCAGAAGCGAACCAAGGAAGTCGACGGTAACGACGTGCGGTTCCGGCTGAAAGGCACGGACGAGACCGACGAGCGGACCAAGAAGCGACTCTCGAAGACGTGGCGGGGCAAGAGCCCGGACCGAATCGCCACGCACATCGCGGGAATGATAGGTCTCACGACCGGTGAGGTGGAGTCCGTCGGTTCGGTCATCGACAGTAACTGGGCCGTCTCGAAGGACAGGCCCGTCCGCTACTGGCTCGACCAGCTAGTCGAGGAGGCCCAGAAGCGGTCTGACACGGCGTGGGAGTGGTTCGTCGAGGCCGGGAAGCTCTACTTCGTCACCAAGGACGGTCGCAAAGAGCAGACGGTCGAACTCTCGTTCGACAACTCGCTGGTCAGCATCGGCGAGTCTGACGGCGAGTCCAACGCCGAGGGAAGCGGTCTGCAGTTCGAAGCGCTGTGCGAACCGCGCCTCCGGCGCGGAAGTACCGTCGTCGTCAACACCGACGCGTACGAGGGTGCCTACGCGCTGAAGAAGTACAAATTCGTCTCGGACACCGAGACCGGAGACCACTACGTCGAAGGCCGACTCGCGCCGCTCGACGTCGAGTACACGATACGATGAACGTAGAGACACTATCCACGATACCCTGTCCGGCCTGTGACGGCGTCGCGCACGCGACGGAAGCAGACCAGTGGGGCATGATCGAAGGCTGGCGGTGCCGTACCTGTCAGGGTCGAATCGCGAACGACGGCGGGCGCCGGACGTTCGACGTTACGACGCTGACACCGGGCACCGAGTTCTGCCTCGAATCGCTGTCCGAGCAGGTCGAGACGGTTACCGGCATCGAGTCCCCGCGCGTGGTTTCCGTGGGCGAATCGGACGGACGCTACCGCGTCGTACCCGGAGGAGGCCGATGAGTGACATCCCGGCGCTCGTTCGCGAGTACGTCACCGAGGAGCTTCGGGGCGTCTACACCGTCTCGATGGTCGTCGTCGAGTCGGTTCAGGAGGAGGCCCGGCGGTGTACGGTGAGCCTCAAGCGCGACGACAACGTCATCGTGGACGATGTTCCCATCGCCTCGGTGTTCGCGTCAACCCGGAAGACGCCGGACGGCGAGAAGAGCTACGGCCAGATAGTCCCCATCCAGCAGGGCGACGAGGGATTCGTCCTCCACACCAAAGAGCCGCTGGAGGACCTGCTCGTCCAGCGCGGCCATCAGGACATCGGCTACACCCAGCGGCAGTTCGCACCGGAGGACGCCGTGTTCTTCCCCTGCGTGTGGAACGAGCAGGACACCCTCCCCGACCACGATTCAGACGAGTATCTGGTCGCACACGCAGACAGCGTCCTTCGAATCAAATCCGACGGCACAGTACGGCTCGCTGACGAGAACGGCCAGCAGTTCACGATAGACCCCGCCGCAAACGAGACGACTATCTCGCATCCCGCGGGGCCGACGCTTCGAGTCGGTGCCGACGGCATCGACGTCGAGGGACAGGTCACTATCGGCGACCCGAACTCGACCACGTCGGTCGCGGTGCAGAACCACACGCACGACGTGACGTTGAGCGACGGCACGACCACGACCACTTCATCGCCGAACGAGACCGGTACAGACACGCAGATATCCTGACGGCACTGCCCGTCCGAAAACAAACATATATGGAATACAACCTTTGGTGAGTCAGATGGCACAATTCGGGAAAACGCTGGCGCTCGAATCGAACGGTGACCTCGAGGTCAACGAACTGAACACGCTCAGTTGGGTTCGCGGCCCCGAAGCCGTGGTACAAGACCTGAAAGTCACGCTGGCGACGAGACAGGGCGAAGACCCGTTCGACCCGGACCACGGACTCGACACGTTCGCCGCAACCGGTACCGCCGAGTCGCGGTTGAAACTCGAGATTGTGCAGACGCTCAACCGCGACGACCGAGTCAACAAAGTCGACGAGGTGAGGATAGACCGCGACCCCGACAGCCGAAAAACGTCCGCGACAGTACAGGTTACGCTCGTGGACGGTAGCCAGCACGTGTTCGAGGTGGCACAATGAGTTACGGAGTCCAGAACGACGGCACGTTCGAGCGAAAGCATATTGACGACGTACAAGATAGTCTGGTGAACAAACTGCAGCAGGAGGCGGGTGAGAACATCGACCTTGCCCAGTCCTCGCCGGTCAAACAACTACTGGACACGGTGGCGCTCGAAGTCGCCGGTCTCTGGGAGGCCGCCGAGGAGAACTACTACGCGAGTTACTACGAGGACGCGTTCGGCACGCAACTCGACAACCTGCTGTCGCTCGCCGGGATGTCGCGCATCCCGCGACGGTCGGCGACCGGCGAGGTCAAATTCTACTCGAACCCCAAGAACAGCACGGACAAGACCATCCCCAAGGGGACCGAGGTGACGACTCCGTCGACCGACCAGGCACCTCCGATTCCTTTCAAGACGGTCGAGGAGGCGACGCTTTCGGGCACGAACAAGGACACGAGCACGTCAGTTCTGGTCCCCATCGAGGCGAAGAAGCCGTGGGAGACCGAGGTAGACGAGGAGTGGCTAGGCGAGAAGACGAACGTCGCGTCCGATACCATCACCGAACTCACGGAACCAATCTCGGGCGTCGACAGGGTGACGAATCCGGAGCCGACCGGCAAGCCCGACAAGTTCGTCGAGGGCCGGGACCGCGAGACCGACGCGGAGTTCAAACTCCGCTACGAGAACACCTTCGCTAAGTCCGGCGACGCGACGATGGACGCCGTCCGGTCGGAGATATTCAACGCGGCCTCGGACATCGAGAACGTTCACATCGAGGAGAACGTCACGATGAACGACAACACCGACTCGGGGGGACTGCCGCCCAAGTCGTTCCGGGCGACGGTCCACGGCGGGACTGCCGACAAAATCGCACAGGCCATCTTCGACTCGCGTCCCGCCGGTATCCGGTCGTACGGCAACGAGTCGGGGACCGCCGAGACGACCGACGGCGTGACGAAGACCGAGCAGTTCCAACGCGCCTCGCAGGTGAACGTCTACGCCGACGTCACCGTCACCACGACGGACACGTTCCCCGGCGACGGAGCGACCCGGATTCGGGACAACATCATCCACTACGTCGGGGGTACCGACAGCAGTGACCTGGCGTTCCCCGGGACGGGTATCGGCGAGGACGTCGTCTACGATCAGGTGTTCGCCGCAATCATGAGCGTGACCGGCATCCGCGAGGTGGACCTGACGCTCGGCACCAGCGACGCTCCCACCGGCACCTCGAACGTGTCGGTCGGACAGACGAAGGTCGCGCGAACCGACGCGAACTGGCTCGACGTGACGGTGAGTTAACATGGACGGGACGCCACGCGAACGTCTCGGACGCAATCTCAAGAGCCCGTACC
This sequence comes from Halorussus sp. MSC15.2, assembly GCF_010747475.1. Classification (NCBI taxonomy): domain Archaea; kingdom Methanobacteriati; phylum Methanobacteriota; class Halobacteria; order Halobacteriales; family Haladaptataceae; genus Halorussus; species Halorussus sp. MSC15.2. The sequence goes on from NZ_VSLZ01000006.1 coordinate 5,787, forward strand.
CCCACGACGAAGGGACCTTCTGGAACGACCTGTTCGACACCCTCGGCGCCGAACTCGAAGACCTCGAAGCGGCCAACACCGAAGTGCTAGACTCGAAGGTCATCGATATCGCCACGGGCGAACAACTCGACAAACTCGGCGAACTGGTCAAGACCAAGCGCAAGAGCGAAGAGTCGGACGAACACTACCGCGCTCGGCTCAAGGTCCAACTTCGGCGGTTCTTGAGCGGGGCGACGCGCGACCAGATAAAGGAGACGGCCGCCATCCTGCTCAACACCGACACCGACCAGATTACCATCGAGGAGGACTTCGCGGTCGAACCCGGCCGATTCGTGGTCCGGGTCTGGCAGAGCGACCTCGACTCGTCCGGCGTGAGCGACACCGAGTTCAGGACGTTCGTCGACCAGGTTCGTAGCGCCGGCGTCCGGACCGTCGAGCAAGTCCGCGGGACGTTCGTCTGCCGGTCCGAGCAGAACTTTCTGGACGGCGTGAACGACCCGGAGAAAGGGTACAGAGACCCGGACGATAGCTACGAGAACGGTACCTACGCCGGAATCATCTGAACATGAGCCAGCACGAACGACGCAACACAACAGCAGACGAACCGACCGAGGCGGCTACCGACGAATCCACCCCGGTAGCGGCCGACGAACCGACCACCGACGAACCGACGGCGGACGACGCCAAGTCGTTCGACCCCGACGCCGAAGGGAAAGCCGAGGCCAAGCGCCTGCTGAAGGCGGTCGAGGCCGACACCGAGCGCGCTCGCGCCGAGGCGGCGCTCGCCCGCAAGCGCGAGGGAGTCGAACGACTGAACCGACAGCTAGCCGACGCGAAACAGCGCCGCCAGCAGACGCGCGAACGCATCGAAGCGATGGAGTACACCGTCGAACGCCTCGAAGCCGCCGACGCCGACCAGCTAGTCGTGCAGCGTCTCGAAGGCGGCGTCTCGCTGGGCGTTCCCGCCGACGAGCGCGAGGAGGTTCGTGAGGACCTCCGCGAGCGCACCCAGCATCTCGAACAGCAACTCGAAACCGTCGACGCCGCATCGAGGCCCTCGAACGCGGCCTGCGGAAAGACCGCATCGCACTCGACTACCTGCAGAATCACACGGACCTGGTGACTGACCAATGACTACTAACGCGATAAATCGAGAATCGTACGTCTGGCAGGACAAAGGAACGCCGCCGGCAAAGGGAGACGAGATATACGTCGCGGGCGACCAGCCCGTCGCCGCCTACGACAACTGGGCGATGTGGGCCGTCACGACCGACATCAAGCGCCTCGACGCTAGGCTCGCTGACCACGCGCACTTCCACGAGGCCGGAGCGGAGGACCCAATCGACCTCGACGGCCTCAGCATCGGGAAAAAATCCTCCGAGACCATCGCCGAGACGTCGTCGCCCGCGTCGTTCACGTTCTCGGGGTCCGAGAAACGCGACCTCCACGTGAAGACCGTCGTGACACTGTCGAACGCCAGCGGCTCGTCGACGACCGAGGACGTCACCGTCGCGCTGTACGACGGGACCGACGCTACCGGGTCGCTCATCGCCTCCCAGACCAAGAGCGTGACCATCGCCGACGGGTCGTCGAGTACGGTGACGTTCCTCCACCAGAACGAGAAACTCGACGACGGCGACCACTACGTCGAGATTACGACGTCGGGAACCGCACTCTCGGTCGACCAGACCGTCGAGCACGTGCTCAGTTGCCAGTACGTCTTTCAGAAGTCGGCGACCGGCGACCTCCAGTTCACGGACCATCACGGCACGGTCTACGCCGAGCGAGACGGTGCCAGCGGCTACTGGACGACGTTCACGGGGTTCGACACCAACGTCGACTTCCTGTTCAATTCGCTGGAGAAAGTGGGCGACGTCAACGCCGACAACGTTCGCGGCCGGAACGAGGAACTCGGAATCCGAACTAAAGGGAGTGGCACCGCGCAGGTCACGCTCTACGACGAGAACGGCGGACAGGATATCGCACGCGCTCGCGAGGGCGGCGAGTTCGAGGTCCCCAACGGCCCGCTCTCGGTCGGCGCCGACGTTCGGACAACCGGCGGTACCACGGTCTGGGACGCCGCGAACGGCTACGTCCCACAGGGGAGTCTCGAAAACGACGCCCTGAGCGTCAGCTACGGCAGTCACCTCTCGGGTGACGGGTCGGTCGCGCTCGGCGGCACGCTGAACCTGTCGGTGGACGACGACTTCGTCCAGAACTCCGGCGACACGATGGCTGGCACCCTCGACATGGGCGGCAACGACCTCGCCGACGGCGGAACGACCGTCTGGGACGCCGCGAACGGGTACGTCCCCGAATCGTCGCTCCAGACGCTGTCGAACGCGGCGCTCTCGAACAGCGCCATCTCAACGAGCTTCGGCAGGCACCTCTCTGGCGACGGGTCGGTCGCACTCGGCGGCACGCTGAACCTGTCGGTGGACGACGACTTCGTCCAGAACTCCGGCGATGCCATGACCGGCAACCTCGACATGGGAAGCAACGCAACGCAGTACGGCGACTTCGAGGTCCGCGAGAACAGCACTACCAACGCTCTGGAGTTCAACTACACCGCCTAGCAATGTCTCTCGCAGCAGTCTGGTCGTTCGACGGGACGCTGGCCGACGAGAGCGGCAACGGCAACGACGGCTCCGGGTCGGTCAGCTACACTGCTGGCAAGCGCGGACAGGCGCTCGTCGGCGACGGCTCCACGGTGACCGTTCCGGTCTCGTCGTCCATCGAGAACGTCTTCACCGGCGACGAACTCACCGTCTCGGTCTGGTGGAAGCAGACTAGCCACACCGACAGCGACGACTGGGGGGACATCCTCGAATACACCGACGTCGACGGGGCTTCCCGCCGCCTCGAACGCGGCGACGCCAACGCTAGTAGTGAAGCGGACTTCTGGTGTAACTTCGGCGAGGCCTCCAACCGGATATCCGCGACCGGACTGGGCGTGGGGAGCGGCGAGTGGTTCCACCTCGTCGTCCGGCGCACCTCGTCCGAGCGGAGCGCGTGGGTGAACGGTTCGAAGGTCGTCTCTGAGTCCGTCTCGGGGTCGGTCGTCGGCATCGACGCGAGCAACGACCTCCGCATCAATTACCACGCGTCCGGGAGCGACGTCGGCGAGACTCGACTGTACGACCGCGCGCTCTCGGAGCAGGAGATACAACAGCTCAGTCGCGCACCCGTCGGCCAGTGGAAGCTCAACGGGACGGCGACCGACAACACTGTATACGGCAACGACGGCACGGTGTACAACGGTGCCGCCCCGACGGACGACACCGTCCTCAACCGCAAGTGCTACACCTTCGACGGGAGCGACGACCACGTCGAGGTACCATACGACGACGCGTTCGACGTGACCGAGGAGCTCACGATGAGCGCGTGGGTCCGCTCGGACGTAGACCCCGACCAGACCGCCGACAACGACTGGCGGGGCATCTGTAGTCGGGTGAGTTCGCCGTACCGCCTGCTGCTGGAGGAGGGTGGAAAGTTCTCCGGGAGCGTCTACGTCGGTGGTACCCGACTAAAAATCGACGCGCCGTCGAGTTACTTCAGCGTCGGGGCGTGGCACCACGTCGTCTACACTCACGTCGCAACGACCGGCGAAGCCGAAATCTACGTCGACGGCGAACTCGCCAACTCGAAGACGTTCACCACGACGGGGACCATCGACACGAACACCAGCCACTGGCAGATTTCCGAGGACGGGACCCACTGGAACGGCGAAATCAGCGACGTTCGCCTGTACGCGACCGCGCTCTCGAGCGAAGCGGTCCGTCAACTCTACGAAAACCGCGCGACGCTCGACGACCGCGGGAGCCTCTACGGACACGAACTGGTAGAACGCCCGGTTCGCCGGGGAGCAGACTGCGCGAGATACGTCTCGGTCGGCAGTACCGCCGAGGTGGCCGCTCTCCGCGACGGAACCGACGTGTACGTCAACAGCGCGAAACGGACGACCCTGAACGCACAGGGCACGGCCTCGCTGTCGGTGTCCGACGGAGACATCGTCTCGGCGGACGAACCGCTCTACTCCGGGAATCAGGTTCCGGGCGTCCCCGTCGGCTGGGAGGGAACTCGGTTCGCGTGGCGGAACAACCGGCACGGACCGATAACTGCCCACGTCTACGCGACTCGCAACGATGCGACGGTCGAAGTCTACCAGACGTCGAACGACCCGGACAACCCTGCTACGACGACGACCGTCGCGGCCCACGCTCACGTCACCGTCTCGACCGGCGACGACGACGACCAGTGGATACTCGAAAGCGACGAACCCGTGGTCGTCTTCCTCGAACCGGGCGCCGACTACCGGCCGCTCTATCCCGCGAACACCGAGATTACCGGCGTCCCCGGCGGTGGCATGCGCGTCGTCGCCGTCGAGGACTCCACGTCGGTCACTGCCTACGCGTCGGACGGGTCCTCCAGTTCGACCACGCTGAACCGCGGCGAGTACTGGAGGCCCTACAGCAACAGCCAGTACGACGGCGTCGCGGTGAATCTGGTCGCGGACGGACCCGTCACCTGCGGGACGCAGGCCGACGGTGACGGCAGTGACATGACGACGTTCTTCGGTCGGCGCGGATTCGCCACCGAGTACGTCCTGCCGGTCGGCGCGGAGTTCGTCACGTTCGCGGGTCTCGAAGAGAACGCGACCGTGGACGTGTACGACCCGTCTGGGTCGAGTCTCGATAGCAAGACGGTCGGCGGCGGGTCGAGTTCGAACGACGACGTGCCGACCTACCTCCAGATAGACGAGGGCAACGTCTCGTACGCGCTGGACGCCGGGACGAAGTTCGTCTGTTCAGCCCCGCAATGGGCGATGTTCGAGAACCGCACGAGTAACGACGAGACGACGTTCTTCGGGTCGTCGCCCGGCGAGAATCACTACATCGCCCCTACGCGCCTGCCGACCGCCGAGGGCGTCGTCGAGGCCGAGGCGTTCGACGAGACCCAGTTCGGCCCTTCGACGGCACTGGCCCGCGACCGCCCCGACGGCCTCGAAATCGGTGGTGAGTTGCATGAACTGTAACGGAGGTCGGCCGTGACGCTCGTCACCCAGTGGACGTTCGACGGCGACCTGCGGGACCGCTCGGGGTACGACCACCACCTCTCCGGGTCGGTGACGTACGCCGAGGGCAAGACCGGGCGGGCGCTCGTCAGCGCGGGCAACGCGCTCGACGTACCCATGACGAGCGAGATAGAAGGCGTCTTCTCCGGCAACGAACTGACCGTTGCGGCCCGACTGCGCATCGACGAGTCGAGCAAGCAGTGGAACGACGTCCTCCGGTACGACGACGAGACGGGACAGGAGCGCCGACTGGAACGGGGCGACGCCGACGCGAACACCGGCCGCGCCGACTACTGTAACAACGTCGGCTTCGCGGACACTACCACGAAACTGTCCGACCACAACGTCGGCCCGGCCGGCGAGTGGTACTCGCTCGTCGTCCGCCGCCTCCCGGACCGGGTCGAGGTCTGGATAGACGGGACGAAAGTGGACGCCGGGAGCGTTTCGGGTTCGATTCCGACGATTTCCGGCGGACTGCGGATTGACGAGGAGGACAACGACACCCGCATCGACGAGATTCGGCTGTACGACCACGCCGTCTCGACCGCCGAAATTCAGCGATTCGCCCGCGGCGCGGTGGGTCGCTGGAAGTGTTCGGACCTCGTGGAACCCATCGACAACATCTACGACTCCGAGAATCTCGGCTCGCAGTGGACCATCGTGACCCACGGAAACGGGACCGCGACGCTCTCGGCCACGGACGACGACACCGCACCTAGCGCGCCCGAGAGTACGACGAAACTCGTCGCGGAGAAAGAGACTACGGGCGACGACCCCGACACCAGCGGCGGCGACAAGGTGTGGCACGGAGACTACAAGAAGGGCGCGGACAGCGTCACCGCTTCTGCGGGTGACACGTTCACCTTCTCGGGGTGGTACCGCTTAACCGACTCCACGGGAGACCCGCGAAACCTCAGATGTGACCTCTACGCGACCGACGAGTCGTGGAACAACTACTCGACCGATGGCACGGTTCGATTGGAAGCCGACAGCACGTGGCATCGCTTCGAGAACACGGTCGAACTCACCGAAGACAAGGAGGTCACGCCGTCGTGGCAGTGGAGCTACGACTACGGCTACCAGAAACTGGAACTGTGCGGACTACAGGTCCAGTACGCCACGGCACCGTCCGACGAGTTCGTGCAGGGAAAGGGGTCCCGTCCGGGAACCGCCCCCGACAGCACCGGTCACGGCCACGACGGCGACCCGACCGGAGTCGCGCAGGCCGAGGGGAGCGCCCTCGGGCGGACCTGCGCGTCGTTCGACGGCCATGACGACGAGATTGTCCTCCCCTCGCTCGGCGTGTCGGGCGACCGGTCGCTGACGCTGACGGCGTGGCTCCGCGTAGATGCGGACGCCGGGACGAACAACAACGTCTTCGGGTTCGGCGGCCGCAACGGAGGTGACACCTTCTCTCTGCGGACCGACGGTGACGGGGCGTTCAAATTCTACTTCTGGGACGACGACCTCGTCGCGACCACGTCGAACTACTACGGGTCGTGGGTCCACGTCGCCGCCCGGTACGACGCCGACGCCGGGGAACGCACGGTGTTCGTGGACGGCCAGCAGGTCGCCTCGGACGCGCCCGCGACGCCGAACTTCGTGGACGCCGACTACAGCATCGGCGGCTTCAACGGAGAGGCGTTCGATGGAATGCTCGCGGACGTGCGCCTGTACGCGACCGCGCTGTCGACCGACGAGATACGCCACGTCCACGAGAATCGCGCGCGCCTCGACCACAACGGAACGCTCCACGCTCACGAGTTCGTGGAGTTCGACGAGCGACTGATGGTCGAGGACGAGACGTTCACGTGCGACCAGCACGACCGCAGCGCTCTCGGCACGGTCACGCCGAGAGACACTGACGCCAGCGACTGGGAAGAGGGAGACGACACGCTCGGCAATATTGCCATCGTCGGCGAAGCCGAGATAACCGACACCACCTACGTTCCGGCGTCGTTCGAGTACACGAAGGTGAACGACGACGAGGGGTTCACCACCTCGTGGTCCGGCGGCGTCGTCTCGCCCGAGGGCTGGCAGACCGGCTGGAACGAGTTCTACGTCCCGGTCAGCGACGCCGACTACCTGAGTCCGGCGAGCGCGCCGTGGGAGAACATGGACCGGCTACAGCTCTACCGAACGGGACCGAACGCGGGCGACTCGAACCAGACCATCCGGTTACGCGACCTTCGGCTGGTGAAGACCCCCGACGCCGCGGACTCGGGCGCGCTCGCAGTCGACGCTGACGGTGTGGTGACCGCCGTCGAGTTCGACGAGACGACGGCGCTGAGTGGCTCGACGGTCGCCGAAGACGCTCCGACGCGACTCTCCGTCGGCCGACTGGACGAGTGCTGAACCGCTTTCTGACGTTTTACGAGACACGACAATGACACGCAAACGACGACACGAACGCGAGGACGCCGAGCGCCGCGGGGCCCAGTCACGGCTTCGCTCCGTCGCAGACCACTTCCACGGACGAACCGGGACACTGTTCGACCGGGCAACCGCCGTGGCGGACGTGGCGGCGGCTATCGGCGTCGAGGAGGCACAGGCCAGCGAATACGTCGGCCGCGTCGCCGGCGACCGGGTAGACCCCGTGGTCGCCGTTCCGACCGAGACCGGTACCTTCGTCGGCGTCCTCGACTATCACGAGGGCGACGGCTGGTACGGCTACACCGACTATCACGACCTGCGAGGCCCGCACCGTCGCGGGGTTTGCGCCCGGTGCGTCCGCGAGGCGGTCGGTGACGCCGAACCATACGCCGTGACCATCGACGTGGACCGGCCGTGGGAGGACCTCGGACGTGACCTCGAAACCCACTTCAGGACCGCTCATCCGAGCGTCGAGACGGGGTCGGTGCCCGTCGAGACTGGTGCGGTTCTGCGCTCGCGCACGACGGTCGGCGGGAATCGGGTGTGGCACACCGGCAACGACGGTACTGGCTCCGGCTTCGAAGCCGTGGCGGTCGATGGCCTCGACGGAGCGACGCTGAACCGTCGGCACACGAGCGACGTCGGTCGGCACCTCGACCGGAACCGTCTCGGCCTGAAGCTGTGGTACCGCTTCGACCTCGGGACGGGCGGTAGCGTCTCGGACTTCTCCCAGCACGGCGCGACTGGAAACAGGAAGGGAACGACGTGGACGTCCGGTCGCACCGGGAGCGCGCTGTCGTTCGACGGGAGCGACGACCGGGTCGCGGTCAACGACAACCTCGTGTACAATCAGTCCGGCGAACTCGACAACTTCACCGTGATGTGCTGGATGAAGACGACCAGTAGTGCCGAGATGTCTCTCGTCGCGTGGGACCGCAGCGAGTACTACCGGTTCGGTATGGATAGCGGCGGCCCGGCACTGAAGTTGACCAACGAGGGGGACTGGACGTACGACCACACGCCCGGCGGGTCGATAAACGACGGAAGTTGGCACCACGTCGCCGCAAGGTACGACCACGAGACGGGGGACTCGACGCTGTACGTGGACGGGTCACAGTTCGCTCAGACCTCGGCGTTCGGCGACGGCACGTCTATCGGGACAGGGGCGACGCGGTACGGCATGGTCGGCGTCGGGTCGGAGGCGTCGTCGCCTGACTCCGACCGGAACAGCAACTACTTCTCCGGAACGATAGACGAGGTACGTGTCTACCATCGCGCACTCTCGGGGAACGAGATTCAGGACATCTATCGGGGGGTCGCGTGATGGACGCCGACGCGCTTCGACGGGTCGCTGACTGGTTTCACGACCGGGAAGGCACCTTTCGTCCGCGAACCGGGGCGGTGTCCGCCATCGCGCGTAAACTCGACGTGGACGCGACGAGGGCGAGCAAACTGGTCGCCGGCCTGACTGGCGACGACGTGGACCCCGTAATAGCGGTCCGCACGCACGAAGAGACGTTCGTCGGAATCCTCGACTACCGTGAAGGCGATGGCTGGTACGGTTACACCGACTACCACGACCTGCGAGGCCCGCACCGCCGCGGCGTCTGCGCTCAGTGCGTCCACGAGGCGACGACCGACGAGGATGTTCGCACCGTCACCACCACGAATGAGGACTGGGACGCTCTCGAAGCGGAACTCGGCGACCACTACGAGCGGGCACATCCGGACGTCGCGCCCGAAACTGTCAACGTCGAGACGGGCGCAATTCTGCGCTCGCGCACGACCGTCGGTGGGAACCGGGTGTGGCACACCGGAAACGACGGTGCCGGGTCGGGATTCGGCGCGGCCAGCGTCGATGGCCTCGACGGGGCGACGCTGAACCGCCGCCACTCCAGCGACGTGGACCGCCACCTCGACCTGAACCGACTCGGACTCCGGGCGTGGTATCGATTCGACCGCGGTTCGGGCGGGACGCTGTACGACTACGTGAACGTCGGTAGCAACCGAAACGGCGAACTCCGCGGTCCTACGTGGGTCTCGGGGCGAAACGGCGGGTCAGCGCTCTCGTTCGACGGGAGCGATGATTACGTGGCTCTCCGGGACTCTTACGCGACGAGCGGCGCACTCGACGAGTTCACCGTCTGTGTGTGGTATCGGTCCAGCGCGTCGAGTCCGACCTGGTCGTTCTACGACTTCGACCGCTCGGAGTACTTCCAGTTCGGCTTCGACAGCGGGGGCGGTGGCGACATCCAATTCGCCACGACGGACCCGGGTAACTCGCAGGACGACATGTACACGTCCGGAACCTCGTGGAACGACGGAAGCTGGCACCTCGCCTGCGCAGTGTACGACGGGACGGACAAGTACATCTACGTGGACGGGTCCGTGGAAGGGGGCAAGTCCGGCCCGCACAACGGAGCGGCTATCGGCACGGGGGTGACTCGGTACGGCTACGTCGGTGCCGGCTCCGAGTCGAACTCGTTCGACGGTAACCGGAACAACAACAACTTCGAGGGCGACATCGACGAGGTTCGGTTCTACACGCGAGCGCTCTCGGGTAGCGAAATACGGGCCATCTACGACGGCGTCGCGTGACCCCCGACGAAAACTGGTATTATATCGACACCTCCTACGAGTGTAATGCAGGTGATACGTAAGCTCCGCCTGCGGACGGTCCTCGGCGAGTCTGCGACACCACGTTACTCACGACAGGAGCGATAGTATGGACCAAACTCGACTCCGAAACGCCACCGACGCGGCCAGCGTCACTATCGACAGGTTGGTCGTCACGTCGTGGTACGACGGTCACGGCGTCGCCGGAGATTACAGTCACAACGTAACTGTCACTCTCACGAACGGGTGGCACTCGTTCCGCGTTCGATACGAGGAAGGCAGTCGTGGCGACGGTGTTTCGGTCGCGTGGCAGACGCCGAGTGACTCCTCCTACTCGGTCATACATCACTCAGTTCAGAATCGGTCAGACGTAACATGACGCAACTCGACGCATCAAAAGTACTCGAACGAGCTGAATCGGAGCGCAAACACGTCCGGTCGTTGCTGCGAGACGCGGCGACCGTATTCCACGAGCGGGAAGGCGAGCTGTTCCCCCGGTCGGACGCCGTCTCGCTACTGGCGGAGGAACTCGACGTGACCCGCGACACCGCCGACAGAGCGGTGAGCGGTCTCGTCGGCGACACCGTCGACCCGGTCGTACAGCTGTCGGCTGACGGCGAACACACCGTCGGCGTCATCGACTACCACGAACACGAGTTCTGGTACGGCTACACCGACTATCACGACGTGTTCGGACGGCGTAAGAAGGGCGTTTGCGGCCAGTGCGTTCGGGAGGCCGCCACCGACAACGAGGTGACGTACGTCGCCGAGGGCGAAGGCCGGCTCACCGACGGCGCGAGTTGGGACGACATCGAAGCACAACTCACGACGCACTTCGAGCGCGCCCATCCCGGAGTCGAGGCCGTCGACGTCCAGACGGGCGCGACCCTCGCCTCCGGTTCGACCATCGCTGGCAACGCCATCATCCACGCTGGCAACGCCTCTTCGAAGGCGAACGCCGACATGGTGGACGGGATGCACGCCAGCGACCTCGCACCGACCCACGACGACGGCTCTACGAAGTGCCACATCGTCGCTACCGAGCGGTTCGGTGCCGAAGGGTCCTCGACCACGAACACCAGTTACGCGACCATCGCAGGCTCGGACCTGACGTTCAACCCCGACGACTACAGGGACGCCGACGGGAACCTCTACTGTCGTTTCTACGCCCACCTCAAACACGGCAACAACTCCGGGACGACGTACGCTCGAATGTACCGCCAGAACGCCGCAAGCGCGGTTTCGGGCACGCAGGTGTCCGTGAGCGCGAGCGACGGCTGGGGAAAAGGTGACTCCGGCTGGGTCAACTTCGGTGACTCTGGCTACGAGTCGTACCACGTTCAGCTCAAATCGAGCGACGGCGAGCCCGTCTCGTACAACTCCATCATCCTCCAACTGGGGGTGCCAGCCTAATGACCACAGACGTAATCATAGAAGACGCGACGCCAGAAGAAGTCGACGAACTCGCTGACGACGGCGAGTGGTACCTCTCGCCCGCGATGCCCCGAGAGGTCCAACGAGTCGCGCAGGCGATGTCCGACGCCGGCGAAGACGACGAAAGCATCGGGCAACTGGTCCGCCACCACTTCAAGGACTACGGCGAGGACCGGGGGCTCGGCCTGTTGCTAATCCGCCACTCCGAGGAGCCCGGCATCTATGGTGCGATCGCGCTCGTTCCCAACACGGAGTACTTCACCGACCTCAACGACCACGACTTCCTCGTCGTGGACGACTACCAGTGTCACGTCCGGTCCTACGAAGTCCCCGATGCCCCAGAGTTCCTCGACGTGCTAGACGAGGAGCTCCTCAAACGCGGCTGGATGGAAATCGTCGTAAGTGAGAAGCTCACGTCGTTCGAGGATGCTATCTCCGAGCACGACCAATTCCATTCCAACGGCGTTTCCGTAGAGTGGGAGCTGGCCGAATCCAACCGTTCGACCCTGTACTACTGGAGCCAATAACATGGAATTTTACGAAGTCATGTTCCTCGCAGACGGCTGTACCGACGCGAAAGAAATCGAAGTCCGCGCGACCGGCGCAGCCGAACGGTGCGACGACCACTTCGCCGTGGTTTCGGCCACGATTCACGCCCGACCCAACCAGTTCGACGTGGAACTGAGCCGTCACACCGCAGTCGTGATGGTCATGGTCCCCAACACGTGGGACGATCCCCGCTTCGACGAATTCGCCGGGAAGATGGCTCGCCTCTACGGCGTTCCGATGATCGGCGCAACCCACCTGCAGGACGAGACGCTCAACTTCAAGAGCGACGAGCAGGCCATCGAGAACTTCAAGGCCGACGCGCTTGGCCGCGACGCCTCCGACGAGTTCGAAGCTCAGCCCGGCGAGACGCGCGCCGATAGAGCTGACGAGACTAGTCTAACCGAGGAGACCTTCACTGTCGAAGTAACCCCTGATTCCGATACTGATTATGACGAAGAGTAAGTACTCCGACCCGTTCAGCGACACTCGCCTCGGCCTAATCTACAGCGACCTCCGAACGCAGGGCGGTCAGGAGGAGGTCATCAGAATCCTGGCCGAAGCGCTCAACGCGCCAATCTACACCCTCGACTACGAGCCCGAGAAGTTCGACAAGAGAGCCCAAGAGGTCTTCCGCCACCGGGTTCGAAAGATTCCGCCCGAGGAAGGTGTCGGCGACAGTCCAACCGACTTCTTCGAGCCGCAGGGTGCAGAGTACAAACAGATTGCTAGCCTCTCGAATCTCCGGGAAGCAGATACCGACCGCATCGTCTGCGACGGACTAATCGCTATCTCGGTCAAGGGAGCTGTGATGGCCGAACACGCAGGCATTCCATACATCACGTTCCTCGACCACCCCGGGAAGGTCATCACGGACTACTTCTGGGAGACGCTCGACAACAAGGACCGCTGGCGCGACAAGCTCAAGTTCCTCAAGCGGCGCTGGGTCCACTCGCGCGCTTACAAACAGGCATGTCTCGATGGTGAGGGGATGATGGCCAACAGCGAGCGCACCAAGCAACTGGTCGTCGACGACTGGGGTTTCGACCCCGACGACATCGACGTGGTGTACCCACCTATCGACACCGAGAAGTTCACGCCGGGCGAACCCGAGCGCGACGTTCTCGACCTGAACCGGTACTTCCTCGCCCCGCAGCGAGTCGAGGCGTACAAGAACATCCACACGCTGGTCGAAGCCGCGAAACTCGCACAGGAACACCTCGTCATAGTCGGTACCGGAACGCTCGAATCCTACGTCCGGAAGGAAGCACAGTACTCGAAGTACGTCCACTATCTCGGGTACGTGGACGACGACGTTCTTCGGGACCTCTACCGGGATGCAACCGCGACCATGCAGGGCGTCCTTCGGGAGGACTTCGGGATGGTCCCCGTCGAGAGCATGGCTTGCGGCACGCCGTGCCTCCTCCCGGGGTCAGGCGGGTTCAACGAGACGGTGGGGCCGGGCTACGACGGCGACGTGGCCCCGACCCAGACCACGCCTCGCGGCCGACTTGTCGATCCCGAAGAGTTCGATCATTACGAGCTCGCCGGCGAGATGCAAGCATTCGATCCCGAAGAGTTCGACGCCGAGCATCTGGTCGAGACGGCCCAGCAGTACGACGTGGACAACTTCGTCTCGGGCATCGAGCGGAACCTCGACGCGCTCGACCTCTAATCGTCATGGCCATCAACGTTCCCCGCTCGGCGAACATCGACCGCGTGGTGCTGGTCTCCATCGATACGTTTCGGTGGTACTACCACCAGCCGTACCGCGAGCTGTACCCTCCGGGCGTCTGGTATCGAGGAGTTGCACAGGCGACGTTCACGCCGACGTCGCATGCCTCGATGTTCACTGGACAGAACCCACCACGTCACGGCGTACTGAACTTCGGTGATACGTATCGGGGCGACCACCTCCTGAAGGCTACCGATAGCGTCTCGTACTCGAACGCTGTGCATCCCGCAGGCCCGTTCACGCGGGGGTTCGAGCAGGGGACGGACGCGTACAAGCAGGTGGCGTTCTCGGCGTGGCATCCCGACCACGAACGGGTCCCCCACTTCCGGTACGAGCATCACGAGGACCATCGGGCGATTCTGGACGGTATCGCCAACCGGGACCTGACGTTCATCCACGACTGGCTCCTCCATGGGATTCTCGACCACACCGGAGACTGGTATCCCGTTCCCGAGGAGGACGACCCTGCCGATTTCCACCGCTGTTACCAGCAGCAGGTCCGAGAGAGCGTCCGCACTCACGAAGCGATTTTGGACGCGCTCAAGGAACATGGCCTCTACGAGAACACCCTGTTCGTCGTCTGGGGCGACCACGGTTGTGGGTTCCACGAACCGCCGGACGAAACCTACGGCAACGGAATCACGGTCAGTGAACCACACGCTCGCATCCCCATCGCGTTCTGTTCGCCCCAGTTCGACGAGACCACGGTGGACACCGAAACCAACGCCCGAAGCGTGGATATCGTTCCGACGCTCCAGACGCTCATGCACGACGCTGGACTTCGATTCGGTTCCCTCGAACATCCGATAGAAGGCGTTGACCTCACCGGGTTCGACGGCGAACTAGCGGGCTACACGACCTCCTACAAGACGCCGCTGACGGGCGAAAACGACGGCGTCCGCACGCGGGAGTTCGCGCTGATCAACGACGAGGTGAAGGAGGTTCGACAGGTCCACGGAGGACTACACGCCGACTACAGTCTCGAGCGCGCCGTAAGTGCGCCCGAAACGGAATCGTGGCTGGAAGACCTCTACCACGAGGTTCGCCAGCAACCGAGTAAGCTCATCATTAATGGAAAATGACATATAATGTTCCACTCACGAAAGATATCGAGCGCGTGGTTCTCATCACCGTGGACTGTCTGCGGTGGGACTACCACGACGCGTACCGCGAGCTGTACCCCGATGGCGTCTGGTATCGAGGGACGCCGCAAGCGACGTACACGCCGACCAGCCATACCTCGATGTTCACCGGACTTAACCCGCCCCGTCACGGGGTGTACGAGTTCGGTGACAGGTACAGTGGTCAAGATACGATATTTACTGCTACAGATAGTCTCAGCACGTCGGGACTTACCAACGAAGAAAATAATCTTTTGTTCGGGTTCGACGTCGACCAAGACCACGTTCCGTTCTCTGATTGGTTCCCCGAGGCACTTGCCAATACGGATGCAACGGCTCGAACTCCCGAAGGTCTCGAAGAGTCGCCAGAGCAGATCGACCAACTGGAGGACTACGAACTGGCGTTCCTCCACGATTGGATACTGCACGGTGTCGGAGTCGACGACGAGGACCCGTGGCACTACACTGCGGACCATGACGACCCGGCAAAGAACCACGAAAAGTATCAGAGCCAACTTCAGATGAGCATCGCCGCACACGAGACTATTCTCGAGGAACTCAAAGCAAGAGACCTCTACGAGGATACGCTATTCGTGGTGTGGGGCGATCACGGAGAAGCTCTCCACGAAGCACCGCATCACATGTATACCCACGGTCACTTTCCTGAAGAAGCGATTGCGCGCGTCCCCATCGCGTTCTGTTCACCGCAGTTCGACGAGACCACGGTGGACGCCGAAACCAACGCCAGAGGCATCGACATCGCTCCGACGCTCCAGACGCTCATGCGCGAAGCGGGGCTCCGATTCGACTCGATAAGCCACGACTTCGAAGGAGTCGACCTGACGACGTTCCGGGGAAAGCTGGCAGGCTACACCATGTCGATGCAAACCGCGAAAAACGGTCGCGAGGACTGTATTCGAGATTCGACTCACTGTTTGTTGCAGAAAGATGATGGGAAGTTTACGCGGACGTTCACCGAACCGGACCCAGAAGACGGACATCGACTCGAAGAGCCGTGTGAAAATCCACTCGTCGAACAACGATTCGAGTCGTTATACGAATCGGTCCGGAACGGTCCGGAGAAGCTGATACTCAACCACGAACCAGATAGAGAACAGCTACGAAATCTCGGTTATATAGACTAATTCAGAAGTCAAACCATAAACAGCGAATTCACCCATGACACCACTCGACACCAACATCACGCTCTGCATGCTGACCAAAGACGAAGAAGACAACATCGTCTCGACGCTGGAATCGGCGTCACCCATCTTCGAGGAACTCGTCCTCGTAGATGCCTCGGAGGACGATACCGTGGCAGTCGCCGAGGAGTGGTGCGAAGAACACGCCGTGGACTTCGACGTGATCGAGTCCAGCGAGCGCGAATACCTCCTCGAAGGACCGGGCACGCAACGACGTCGTGCCGAAGACCTCGCTACCCGCGAGTACACCATGCAGGTCGGCGCAGACGTGGAGGTCGAAATCCACGACGAACAGTGGTTCACTCGTGAGTTCGACCACTACGGCTACGTCCACACTCGCGTCAAGCCCTCGGGCCGAGTAGACCGCGACTATCGGCTCTACTGTCCGGACCCCGACATCGACTTCGACCACCGAAAGCCGGGGATGATTCCGCAATGGCGCGGGTTGGTCCACGAAGAGATTCGAACCGAGTACGGCCACCACATGCAGGAGGTCTACCGCGTGGCAGAAGCACCGATGACTCATCACCAGACGCGGCACGGTGCGATGGACGTTTCGAACGTCGAGGAAGGACACCAGCGGATTCACGACGAGCGATTCGGCGGAAACACTGGTCGCGCGCTCAAGAAACAGCACTACCTGATGCATCGCCAGCTCGCGTCCGACCGCCAGCCCGCGTATCTCTCCGAGCCGTACCACGAGTACTACCGCGAGAACCGCGAACTCGTCATCCAGCACTGGGAAGAGATCCGCGAGGAGTACACACTCCCGCAGTTCGCTACTCGTGAATGGGACGTTCGGGACTTCGGACAGGGTGAGAAACGCTACGGGCCGTGGCGGCTCGACGAGGGAGAGCCGCTGTACAAGCCCCGGCGACTCTCTGCCGGAGAGTACGTCGTGCAGAAGCTTACTGGTGAGTTCTGACCTATGCCTAAGACTGCCGTCTGTGTGACCGCACTTAATCGCCCAGAGTATACCGAACGGGTCATCGAATCGCTCGAAGCTCAACCCGACAAAGACGAAGTAGATTGGTGGCTGTTTCAGGGTGGTGCAGTCAACCGATACAGTGGGCTTCGTCACGCCGAAGATGAGACGATAGAGCGCAGTCTCGCGGTCCTGATGGACGCTGATTTACCGAATAAGCATCTCAGAGTGAACGACGAGAACATCGGAATCGCTCTTCAACGGGACCGCATATTCCACCTGCTGGACGAAGAGTACGACCGGCTCATTCACCTCGAAGGCGACATCGTGGTCGGGAAGTACTGGCTTCGGCTTTCACGGAAACTGATGGACCAGTTTCCGTTCCATATCGGTCGTATGTACCGTCTCCACGACCCGTCCGAACACGATATAAATCCGCGCGAATGCCTCGACGAGGTTTTGATTACCGATCACGGCAACCACGTCGCGGACTGTATCACGAAAACCGTCTGGGAGGAGATTCGAGATGATTGGCACGATTTCGTCGATATAATTCGAGGATACGACTTTCCCCGTACCGAGGTTCCTAGAGAGGAACTGGCAGAACGCTTCGTTCCGGGCGTTTACGGCGACGACCATGCCCTGAGTCACATCGCTCGTAAGAACGACGTCAATCGCGTCATCCCTCGAGTGAGCCGAGCCAGCGACATTGGAGCGCTTGGAATGACGCATACCCCCGAGAACCGAGCTGGAACAGCCCGCGGCAACGAAGGTGACCTCACCTACGAAGCAGATGCCGATATTGAGGAGTTTACTGTCTATGACCGTGCATTCATTCGCGATGAAGACGACTGGAGACTCTGACACGACGAACCCTTCTGCATCTCCTCCAAATCGAAACACTGCCTGCGGAAAACGCTGAACGGTTATTCTCGGTATAATTCTCACTCCAGTTAGGCAGATAGAGTTCAGATAACAGGATTGCGATGCACCAATAGGCGCTGTTAGGAGCGCGTAGTCTTTGGCCAACGGACACTTGTTACCACTTTTACTACATAAAATTGTTTTCTGAAACGTAATTATTTGTTATGCTTTCAATTAGCACGCTTACGGTCGGCCGTCCTGTGTACTTGTCTCCATGTTACGTGGGCTAAACCGAATACTCCCGAATAGGGAGACGTTATTTTGGCTTAGTAACATAGGGGAGGAGATAAATGGATACTGTTAGTGCTGTTCTCGCCAGTACTTCGCCAACAGTGTCGCTAATCCGACAGTAGTAGCTTGGATGCCGAACCCAGGGACCGTCGAACTGGAGCGGCCTCCGTTCGCAGTTGGTGACGAAGTGGGAGAACGTGAAGTCGTTTCAGTCGTCGTAACTGCCGAGGAGGCGGTAGTCGTCGGATTTTCTGTTGTCGGCGTAGACGTCTTGGTTCGGAGTTGAACCAGGTAATCGGCCCACCCAGCGTCCCGCTGGAAATCGACGTGATCGACGACGCGTCCATCGACGAGAACGTCCGCTTCGATGTCGTCGACCACAGGGACGCCACGGATTCGTGCTGACGTCGCCACGTCGAACACCGACCGCTCGACGTATATCGACGTCCGTGGATCGTCGGGGTTCTCTCCGACGAACCACCGCCAACTGCTCTCCTCGTTCGCCACGGGATACGAAACTCCCTCCGAGAGTATCGGCTCGTCGTCAGGGTTACCGACGCTGTAGCGTTCGACTGATTGGCCGTCCGAATTGAGGAGTACGAGCTCTGAACACCGGAACGTGAGGGCACGACTCTTCTCCTTCGACGTCTCGGGGTTGATTTCGTATTCCTCGACCGACTTGTTGAAGTCGAAGGCGAGTTCGGCGTACGTCGGGAGTTTCTGGAGCGAGTTCTCGGTGATTATAGAGTCGATGTAGTCCCAGACGGGGGATTTCGTACCGTCAGGCCGGACGAGCCAGAATCCCTTCCCGCCCGAGGTGTCGTAGATCGCCCAGTAGAGCATGTATGGAACGCCCCACTCGAGCGACGTGTGCGTAATCATTTTCGTGATCTGTGCTGCCTTCTCGTTTCCGACTTTTTCGAACGGAAGGCCGTACTCGCCGACGAAGACGCTCTTCGAGGGGACGGGAAGCACCGACTTCACGTACTCTGATGGCTCGGGCGCGTGCTCGTTCACGAAATCGAGTATCTCGCGGAACTTCGCGGGCGCGTCGTTGGGATTCCACCGACGGAACGCTCGCCACATCTCCCGATAGGAGTTGTGCGAGACGAGATCCACGTTCGTCTCGGGGACGACCGTGTTGATGACGCGCGTCTGTCCCTGCATCGCCCGGAGGACCATGTTGACTTCGGCGGCGTGGAGGACCGTTACGTCGCTCTCGA
The DNA here is from genome assembly GCF_010747475.1 of Halorussus sp. MSC15.2. NCBI lineage: Archaea > Methanobacteriati > Methanobacteriota > Halobacteria > Halobacteriales > Haladaptataceae > Halorussus > Halorussus sp. MSC15.2. Next base: position 25,191 of record NZ_VSLZ01000006.1, read on the forward strand.
TCTCGGACCGAGCGCGCTCGACGCCGCGTTGTCGGGCGTTTAGCCACTGAATCATCCCGTCGATGGCCGTCTGGGTCGGTTCCAGGTCGTCGGACCGCAACTCCCCCGCAGAAATCTCTTCGCGTTTCTTCCACGGAATGATCGCCCAGTCGCCTTGCCAGTGCTGGAGGACGAACTCCTTGCCGGTCCCTCGATACGTTTCGAGCAGATGTTTCGTGAGTTCGTAGAAACTTTGTTCTTCCTGACGGAGTTGGTCGTCGGAGATGCCCCGGATGAAATAATGCTTGTAGTCATCGCCGTAACCCCCATCGACGTGCGCGTACGCTTCGAGAACGTAGGTCCGGAAATCGCGTTGGAACAGTTCGCGGAAGTAGTTCGACTCGACGACATCGACCATACTGTCGAACGACGGGGGCCAGTCGCTATTGTAGGGATACTTGTTGTGGGGGTCGTCTCCCGCGACGTGGGTGAGCCAGACTTTGATGACGCGCGAACCGAGGTTTCGAATCTGCTTCGCGCCCTCGTTCAGAAAGTTCTCGTCGGTGAGGTGGTAATCGCCATCGACATGAGTGACCCCAACTCTGTCCTTCAGTGGCCGAGTTCCGGGCAATTCGTTTCCGCGCGAATCGCCAAGAGCCCGTGAACTAAAGAGAGGTGTGCTGAGGGCGCTCGCGCCGACGCCTCCGAGAAACGCCCTCCTCGTGCTTCGTTTCATTGATTCCCGTTTCGGAGAATGGCTCTATAAATCTTGTGAGGGGATAAGTTATAAACAAATGAGTTGCAACTGCATACGTACTGATGAGAAGTCAACCTAGCAGACGACGTTTTCTCGGAGCCACCAGCGCTACTCTTCTATTTGGGAGTGTCGATGGATTTGACTATCGAAGTAAACGGAGAGAAGAGCGTAATAGACGTGATCAAACATTAAATCCGAATTTAGATGTTGGGGCCGTATACATTCCATTTCTGGGTGATAAATGGGGTAAGTGCATTGACCACCATCCGGCAATTGGTCAGTACAGCATCACAGAGACAGACGTTATCAATCATCACGTCAATCAAATGCTACAGAATGGCATTTCGACCGTGCTATTCAATTTTGGCGCGAACAAACGGGATTTCGATCGGTTCCTGAAGTTCCGAAAAGCTAAACGTACTAACGACATCGCTATCGAAATTTTCTGGGTCATCCATCGTATATTCCAGCGTAATCACGATTTCGCCCCGTTTCTCAAGTTTGTCCGAGACGAGATGGTGTCGTTACCTAACTATAAGACCGTCAACGACCGACCCGTGGTCAACTTTTGGGCGCCAGGGTATCTCGCCTTGAACGAGGATGCAACTCGTCGAATCGAAAATGAATGGGGAGGGATTGACAAATTATTCAATCACATACGAAACGAACTGACTGTAGACGGTAACGAACCGTTCCTCGTCGGTGGAATTGGTAGTTGGGCCTTTGAGGGTTTTCCAAACGCCATCGAACAGTTTGGCCGACAGTTCGACGCGATTACCTCGTGGGTCGGCAATCCAAAAGCCGGATACAATCCATGGGAGAGGCACCGGAAGAAAGTTGGAGAGATTTTCCGGCGCTCGTTCTGGTACGCTATCGAAAACGACCTCGAGTTCGTGCCGATGGTGTTTCCGGGATTCGATGACCGCCCCAACGACTGTTGGGGCGACGGTCGACACGTACCTCGATCGCCTAAACATCTCGCTGAGCTCTTTAATCTTGCAAAGAAATACCGGACAGTCGATAGGACGTACGTCGCCACGTGGAACGGGTGGCCTGAGGGTCATCAAATCGAACCCGGTACCTTCAGCGGCCAGGACTACGGCACGGCGTATCTCGATGTCGTGAAAGAGGCGGCCACGAGCGACCTGCCGCCGTTCCGAATCGAGTCGTTCGTCCCAGTCACGCTCGCGTTCAACAAAACGGTCGCAGAGCACGAAGTGAATCCGGACAAATCACCCGAGAACAGTCGTGACCTGGCGTTCAGATGCTCGGAACTTGAACTCCTGGCCGCCGATGGAAAGAGCGTCGCTACGTATAACGTGGGTCAGCCAGCGGCAGAACCCCACTTCACGGAAGGCGTGTACAATACGAACCAGAACGACCAGCGGAGTACCCGATGGTTGGGCGGGCCGACCACACGCACCCAGATGTACTTCGAGCACGAATTAGTCGAGAAAGCGGCCGAACTCCGGGTGCGCGGAGTGCCCATCACCGACGACATCGCTGCCGACGTACTTGTCGATAGAACGGAAATGGACCATCTCGAGTTTGAACGAAACGGGTGGCAGAACTATCTCGCCGATTTGCGAGCGACTACCACGACCGCGACAACCCCACCAACGACTTCTGAATCAGTACCGACAGCGAAGACAACCCAACAGCAAGCGATGGCTGCCGAAGCGACGACGACCACGTCGGTGGATTCACCGGGGTTCGGGCTGCTGACGGGGCTAGGCGCGTTGACCCTTGGTGCGGGTCAGTATCTTGCCAGTGAGTCGGACGACTAGCACTTCGCCGCCGCATTACCGGAAAGTCGTGAAAGATAATGGTAGTACTATCTTAGTATTATTCTCGCCAGGCCTTCGCCACCAACGTCGCTAACCCAACTTCGCTCACCTCCAATTCCAACGTGGAGTTCTTACGGCGCTTCATAATTCACAGAAAATTGTTTGAAGTCTGGTTGTTCGGCGTTTTCACCGAGAGGTTCCAAATCCCCACTATTCAAAAAATACATATATTGAAGGAATAATTGGAGGATTAGCCGATGACGAATAATAGGACCTCCCAGTCACGGCGACGATTTTTAGCCTCAGTTGCGGCGACGACGATACTGAATGGGTGTCAATCAGGGAGAGAACCAGATTCGAAGCAGACGACTTCGGCGGTAACTTCTACCCGGCCTACGCAGACGGTAGAAACGGCTTCCGACTGGACGACAACGACAGTCCAACCCGAATTCACGCTCACAACCGACACAAGCAGTAAGGCGGATACAAAAGAACTTGACGTAGCTGGTTCACTGGCCCACGCAGACGGGATTGATACACTACAAGTTCACCTCGAAACAGGTGCCGAACGTCATCTAACGTTCTCGGGAACGGAGCGTGCCAAGTACGCAGTCTCGTTTACGGTTAACGGCGGACAACGTTACGGCGGCAAGGTCAGCTACCGCACCGAGTCTGGCAAGGAGTACGAGACCCGATTCGTTACGGAGTACGTCCCCCAAGAGGCGGTTTTCTCGAATCAATCTCCGCTCGTCGGTGCTCACTACTATCCGTGGTACGGGCCGGGCCGCCACTGGGATTCCCACATCGAAACACCGGCATTAGGGGAATACAGTGCACGAAACCCGGAAGTCATCTCTCAACACGTCGAGTGGGCGACGACCCATGGAATCGATTTCTTTTCAATGAGTTGGTGGGGGCAAGGGTCGTGGGAAGACGTTACGATAAAAGACTACGTTCTACCGACCGTTCCAGCGACGGAAGTCGACTTTCATATTCTCTACGAGCCGTTCGGAACGCTCGATGGCGAGCCAGGGTCTATCGACCTCGATAATCCGTCGAATCGCCGTCAATTAGTCGAAGACTTCGCATACCTAGATCGAACGTACTTCGGTCGAGAGAATTATCTTCAAATCGACGATAAGCCCGTCGTCTTTATGTATACCACGGGTAGTTTTCACGGGGATATCGAATCAGCACTGGCGGCGGTTCGAGATACCGTCTCAGAGGGCGTTTACCTAATCGCAGATTTTGTAGACTGGCGTCGCCCACCACTTCCGAGACACCGCCAACTCATGCGGTCGTTCGATGCTGTCTCCAGCTATAATATGTATAAACCCTACGAGGACATTAATCGCAATTTCGCCCAGCGGATGGCGAGATTCTATCCCTCGTGGTTGCTCGCGGCGAAGGAATCAGATGTCGATTTTCTCCCGATGGTCACTCCCGGCTTCAACAACACAGATGTTCCGGACACGGACAAACCGGTGTTAAAACGGAGTTTCTCTCAGTTTGAGACGGTCTGTGAGTTGACGAAGCAGTATCTCGACCCACGACTGGACGCAGTGTACGTGACGTCATTCAACGAGTGGCACGAGAACACCCAAATCGAACCCGGAGGCGAATACGGAACCACGTACCTCGACGTTGTCAAGAACCAGTTCGACAAGCGTCCGAACCACGCGATTGCGAACTTCGTACAGCTCGAAATCGAATTCAACAAAACGGTCGCCGAATCAGAGGTGAACTCGAACGTCTCCCCGGAGAACGCCCGCGAGCTAGCCTTTGCCTTGTTCGAAATTGAGTTATTCATCGACGGAAAGTCGATTGAGACGTACTCGGTCGGCGATGTGAAAGACGAACCGGAGTTCACGCAGGGTGCATATGACCCAGTGTCTCACGCCAATCGGACTCAGCGATGGACTGGTGGTCCTACGGGGCGACTGTCGATGTACTTCGACGAGAAACTGCTAGACGCCACTGAACTTCGCATACGTGGAGTCCCAGTCAAAGACGGTCTTTCAGGGACGGTCTTTATCGAGGGAATGCCAGTCGGGAAACTCTCATTTGGGACGCGACGATACAAAGAGTACGAAGTCTCACTGAAGATAGCGGACCAGCCATCTTCGAAGAATCAACAATCACGTTCGGCGTGGTATCCTCGGCATCAGACGGGAGCAGGTGATTGATTGCCATCGCCCCTGTCTCCCGAGTCGGAGCTAGGCAGGTTCGATTATCGCTGTTCGTGCCAGTGTTTCGCCAATACTATCATTAACCCGGCGGTAGCGGCCGAGATACCGAATCCAGGGGCTGCCGGGCTGGGTCGACTTCCGTTCGCAGTTCGTGACGAAGTAGGGGAACGCCGAGTGGTTCCGGTCGTTGAAGTAACTGCCGAGGAGGCGGCAGTAGTCGGGTTTTCTATTGTCGACGTAGGTGTCTTGGTTTGGAGTTGAACCACGTAATCGGCCCACCCAGCGTCCCGCTGAAAATCGACGTGGTCGACGACGCGTCCACCGACGAGTACGTCCGCCTCGATATCGTTTTTAATGGGGACGCCACGAATTCGTGCCGCCGCCACTTTATCGAACACCGACCGCTCGACGTATATCGACGTCCGTGGATCGTCGGGGTTCTCTCCGACGAACCACCGCCAACTGCGCTTTTCGTTCGCCACGGGATACGAAACTCCCTCCGAGAGCATCGGCTCGTCGTCAGGGTTACCGACGCTGTAGCGTTCGACTGATTGGCCGTCCGAATCGAGGAGGACGAGTTCTGAACACCGGAACGTGAGGGCACGACTCCTCTCCTTCGACGTCTCGGGGTTGATTTCGTGCTCCTCGGCTGACTTGTTGAAGTCGAGGACGAGTTCGGCGTACGTCGGGAGTTTCTGGAGCGAGTTCTCGGTGATTATAGAGTCGAAGTAGTCCCAGACCGGCGATTTCGTGCCGTCAGGCCGGACGAGCCAGTATCCCTTCCCGCCCGAGGTGTCGTAGATCGCCCAGTAGAGCGTGTACGGAACGCCCCATTCGAGCGACGTGTGCGTAATCATTTTCGTGATTTGTGCCGCCTTCTCGTTCCCCACCTTCTCGAACGGAAACCCGTACTCACCGACGAAGACGTTCTTCGAGGGCACGGGAAGCACCGATTCCACGTACTGTGATGGATTGGGGGTGTACTCGTTCACGAAATCGAGTATCTCGCGGAACTTCGCTGGCGCATCGTTGGGATTCCATCGACGGAGTGCTCGCCACATCTCCCGATAGGAGTTGTGCGAGACGAGATCCACGTTCGTCACGGGGACGACCGTGTTGATGACCCGGGTCTGTCCCTGCATCGCCCGGAGGACCATGTTGACTTCGGCGGCGTGGAGGACCGTCACGTCGCTCTCGATCTCGGACCGGGCGCGCTCGACACCGCGTTGTCTGGCGTTCAACCACTGAATCATCCCGTCGATGGCGGTCTGGGTCGGTTCTAGGTCGTCGGACCGCAACTTCCCCGCAGAAATCTCATTGCGTTTCTTCCACGGAATAATCGCCTAATCGCCCTGCCAATGCTGGAGGACGAACTCCTTGCCCGTTCCCCGATACGTTTCGAGAAGATGTTTCGTGAACTCGTAGAAACCTCGTTCTTCTTGCCGGAGTTGCTCGTCGGAGATGCCACGGATGAAATAATGCTTGTTCCCATCACCGTAGCCTTCCTCGATGTACACATACGCTTCGAGGACGTAGGTGCGGAAATCGCGTTGGAACAGTTCCCGGAAGTACGGCGACTCTGCTACTTCGACCATACTGTCGAACGATGCAGGCCAGTCGCTATTGTAGGGATACTTGTTGTGGGGGTCGTCCCCCGAGACATGGTGGAGCCAGACTTTGATGACGCGCGAGCCGAGGTTTCGAATCTGCTTGGCGCCCTCGTTCAGGGAGTTCTCGTCGGTCAGGTGGTAATCGCCATCGACGTGGGTAACACCAACTTTGTCCTCCAAATGGCGAGTTCCGGGCAACTCATTTCCGTGCGTATCGCCAAGAGAACGCGAACTAAATAGAGGTTTACTGAGGGCGTTCGCCCCGATACCTCCAAGAAATGCCCTCCTCGTGCTTTGTTTTATTTATTCCCATATTATATAGCCCATATATATGATTTTTGATACTATACATACTCCACATCCTAACCCCCATCGACATATAGTTGGCAGAAAGCAGAAGTCCACTTGCCTTATTTGCTAAAATCGGGGGATAAACTTTCGAAAACCGATATATCTGTACAACGCGTAAGTCGAACCGTCCGATAGTCTTTACCGACATCTCAGCCTCAAGAGCGCCCATTATGACAGAAACAGAATACTTCGAACACCTGCTCGACCTGCCAAACGTAATCGGCGTAGAGTACGACGTGGGTACCGTTCGAGCGTTCGTCACCGGGAAAGTTTCGGAGGTTGACTTAGACGACGCGGATATCGTCGCCAACAACGTGGACGAGGAGTCCGACGTGGAGGAAATCGGCGACCTTTCACAGTCCAATAGCCTGCCCGACGGGGAAGGTGAGCGTCACATTCGCCACCGGCCAGTAGAATCCGGCGTCTCCGAGGCCAACATCAACGGGGGAGTCGGAACGGCCGGTCCGTACCCCGTAACGGTCACCGACACGTCGAAAGGCGTTTGGGCAGACGGCGTCTCTGAAGGTGACACGGTTCGACTCTCCAACAACCACGTCTACGCCCGCAGTGACAAAGCGAACCTCGGTGAACCCATCGTCCAACCCTCGTCCTCCGACGGAGGCACGGCCGTGGATAGAGTGGGGGAACTCGTGGGATATGTGCCGCTCACAGACGGCGTAACCGTTGACCTTGCCGCTCGCACGGTAACAGAAGCCGACGAATCCGGAAAACCCCACCAACTCGACAACCGCTGGCCCTCGGCCATCGTCCGCGACGGCTACGGCGACCTAAAAGGTGCGACAGTCGTCAAGACTGGTCGAACGACGGGCACGGCGCGTGCGCGTGTGAAGGCAACTTCAGCTTCTGTACGGGTCGATTACGGCAAGGGAAAGGGTCCGATTACCTTACGTGACCAGATTATCACGGGCCAACTCTCTGAGAGGGGGGACTCCGGTTCGCCAGTGTTCGTGGCCGAGACGGGGGAACTCCTCGGGGAACTCTATACCGGAACGTCGAAAGCGACCATCCTCTACAAGGCAGTCAACATGGAGCAAGAATTCGGTGTCGAACTGTAAACTGTCGACCCGTGCGACAGGACCCCGTACTGAATCCCGAGAAGTTCCATTATTGCTGTTTACACCAGTATTTCGTAAGTACTGCAGCAAGTCCGGTGGTAGCGGTCGTTAGGTCGAACCCCGGGAACCGACTTCGCAGTTTGGTTTGCTCTGGTCATCCGCGATGTAGTGCGATGACCCGTGACCGTCGTCTTAGTCGTCGGTTCGGCAGCATACGGGTGGCAGTTGTCGTGCTAGTTGTCTGCGATTCGGTACCGGTAGTCGTAGATTCAATACTGGTCGTCGATGAGGTCGTGGTACTGGTCGTCGAAGTAGTCGGTAGCGTCTTCTGGAATTCCCGGATGGCCTCGAGGTACACCGTCCCGTAGTCCGGGCCATCGAAGCGGCCAGTTTCGACCTGATAGCCCTCGGTCCAGTCGTTGAACGTCGTCAGATTAATCCTGACAGTCGTTCGGTACTCCTCGGCGAGTCGGAGCAAGTCCGTCAGGTGAGACACTGAACAGGGAACGTGTCTATCGTGGCCCCAACATTCGTTGTGCCGATAATCTGGAGCGGGTCGTTCTGGACGGACGAGCACAAGGGGCAGGCCTCACGGGGGTTCGGCAGGAACGAGGATGTAACCCGAATCTTCGTGACGAAAGCGGCGTTCGACGGTGGGCGGACGCTCCACCTCCACGGTCGGCCACGCGAAGCGGGCATCGAAACGACCGTGCGCCTGAACGGTCAGCCGGTCGATTCGGTTCTCGGAAAATCGCTGGCGAGACTAGTCGGTATCTTTCGTAGACGAGACGACGACAGCAATTAATGACACGCACCGCTCGAACTCGGAGCCGACGACGGCAACCATCGAATGTGACGCGACCGAAATGCAGCGAACGCGTCGAATACGGCGGCGGGGCAAACGTCCGGGCGGACCACGACCACGCCAGCATCGACCAACAGCGAGAACGTTCGCGGACTCGGTCCACTCGCGGCGCTCGCTGGCCTCGGTACAGTAGCGTCTTGGCGATACCAGAGTTCTCGCGACGAGTACAACTGAAGACGGCCGACGTTTCTCGGCAGGCGCTCAAGGTCGTAGAAAACACATATGTAAACAAGAGCTCATATCGTCCAGTACGCTTCGTCTACTCGTATCCTCTCCGAGCGAGTAACCAACGGAACATGACTGATGCAGTTTCATCGATGGACTCCCTTGGTGTTCGCGTTTCCCGACCACTACGTCGAACGTTCGGCGTACTGGGCCGACGTGGACCTCGTGAGGTGGTCGAAACAGACCTACGAGTGGACGCGAGACGATTGGTCCGGAGTTCGAGACTTCGCACAATCAGCGCGAAGGACCTACGAGACTGGGCGCGGCGACTGCGAGGATTACGCCCTCGTCGCGGCGAACGTGTTGGCGTCTCGGGACCGTAGCAATCTCCACTTCGCCATCGTGTCGGAGGGCTTTCTGCCGGAACACTTCGTTCTGTACGACGCGGTCGACCAGCAGGTGTACAGCAGTGGTCGTATCTACGATGCGACGTTGTCGGAGTACCTCGACGAGTCTCGATACGTGCGCCGCGTTACTCGTCGAATCGTTTAGCGCGATACCGCCGTCGAATCTTACCAGACCTGATTCCCCGAGCATAACTGTCAAAACGATTATATTAATTGGAAGTCGTACAACTGTCACTGGGTGTCGGTGTCAAGGAGTTCCCGATCCCAGGCAATTGCACATATATGACTCACACGCGAGATTTCGAGGACCTACTCGAGTTAGAGAACGTCATCGGCGTAGAGTACGACGAAACGAACGACCGCATCGTCGCCTTCGTGACCGAGAAGGTGCCCGAGTCGGAGCTCGACTCGAATCACGTTATCCAGCGCAACGTCGACCGCGACAGCGACGTGGAAGCAATCGGCGAAATCGGTCCCCTCGGCGGCGGACCGGTCCCCGACGCCCAAGGCGCGCGAAAGAACCGCCACCGTCCAGTCGAAGGCGGCGTGAGTGAAGCGAACGCGAACGTGAGCGCCGGAACCGCCGGAATGTATCCGGTGGAGGTCGTCGATACGTCGGTTGGCGAGTGGGCCGTGAGCGTCTCGGAGGGCGACCGCGTCCGACTGAGTAACAATCACGTCTACGCGCGGTCGAACGCGGCCGAACTCGGCGAGTCGATACTGCAACCCTCTCCGTACGACGGCGGGACCGCAGAGGACGCGGTGGGGGAAGTAGTCGGCTACGTCCCACTCGGAGACGGCGCGTCCGTGGACGTGGCGGCACGGTCCGTCGATAGTGACCGGGAGTCCGACGAGTACCACGACCTCGGCGGCCGGTATCCGACTAGCGTTCGGCGCTCGGGGCTGGGCGACCTGAAGGGCGACACCGTGGTCAAGACCGGCCGGACCACCGGCGTCTCGACCGGTGAGGTGAAAGCCACGTCGGCGAGCGTCAGAGTCCAGTACGGGGACGACCTCGGAGCAGTGACGCTTCGGGACCTGGTGGTCACGTCTGACATCTCGGACGGCGGCGACAGCGGGTCTCCGGTGTTTCTCAAAGCCTCGGGCGAACTCCTCGGCGAGGTGTTCGCCGGGTCCGACAGCGTCTCGGTTCTCTGCAAGGCGGCCAACGTTGAGTCGAATCTGGGCGTCAAGTTCGTGACGGGGACCGACGACGACCAGTACGTCGAGTCGTTCGACACGACGGTCGGCGTCCAGATGGAGCAACACGACCTCTCGCTCGAAGAGCTGAGCGGCGACAAACCGAAGGCCGGCGAGACTATCGATGCGAGCGCCACCGTCTCCGGGAACTACGACGGTAAGTGCTGGCTCGAAGTACAGGGAGACCGCTACACGTTCGAACTTACGGCCTCCGAAGGCGGTGGACGCTACACGGCAGACGTCGCCGTGTCGGTGACGGCACCTGACGAGTATCGGGGGTCGTTCGACGTACGCATCGCCGGTGGCTACGTCGAACAGTCGTGACGGGCACGGTCGTCCCGCATCGCCGAACGTGCCAGCGCAGCGGCCGTGACCAAACGAAGAAGTGATTTAGACAATGGATAACATCGGGCCAATCGGAATCACCAAACTCCTCGGCGTCGTGGCGACCGTTCTCAGCACCATCGGCGGATTCGTCTACTGGCTCGCACGTAGCTCTGTGGGTCTGGCCACTAAGTCCTACGTCGAGAATCAGTTGACGGAGGAGATAGACCCCCTAGAACGGCGGGTCGAGAACGCGTTAGACCACGCGCGGCAGAACGAGGACGAACTCGAACAACTGAAGAGCCTCATCGAAGGGGGTAACAACCAGTTCGATCAGGGGATGATGGACTTCCTCGACGAGAACATCGAGCGGACGAACGAGATAAAAGGCGAACTCGACGAACTTCGCCAGCGCATCACGACGCTCAAGTACGACGACCGGACCGGCAATCCCTCCAACGACGAGCGGTGACGCCGTGAAACTGCCTGACACCGCGTAGTTGTTGATTTTATATACTAATCCGGGCGGGACGGTGATAGCCAACGCTACCACCTGTTGGTAGCAAATCGAACGGTGAAAACGGTGGCGCTAGCACCGACAGGCACCGATCAGGAGAGTACACTACTAACTACTCGACCCTTCGTTCGTCCGCTACTCCACTTGTGGGTTCGAATTCACTTCGTTTCTCTGGGCTCACCTCCATCCGTAAACACGAAGTATCTCTCTCCGCCTGTAAGCTTGAGTACCGACCGCTCTATACGCAGAGAATCGACCGAGTACCGGTCGCTCCGTGGATAGAGTCCCGACTTTCTGCCGTGATTCGGCACTCTTCTCGACCGGGAGTGCTGCCAGGGGGCTGATGGTCGTGAGCTGCCACCAGGTGGTAGCAGTTTATTCGGCAGCGTCGCCATCAGTTCCCCATCCTTTCGGCGGCCGATACCAGCGGGTCCGGCTTCCAGACGAGCAGGCGGTGGTAGCCCTCGCGGCACTTGTCCTTCCGAACCCGTCGCGGCGAGTCCTCGGCGAAGTCGGCCACTTTCGAGAACACCCGTTCGACCTCGCTCGTACTGAACGTCCGGTCGAAGCGCGCCTCCAGATAGGGTCTCACATCCGGGGCGAGGAAGACGAGACGGCGGCCATTACCGTCGCTGACAAGCGATCCCCAGTCAGTGGCGTAAATCAGTAGCGCTCGAGCGCGCTCGTGAACCGGATAGACCCGGTCCACGACGTTGTCCGGACCGCAGCGAACAAGCCGAATCAGTTTGTCGCCCGACACGGTGACGTCGTCTACCTCGGCGTCGAGTTCGTCTTCGAGGTGGGTCACGCGCTTCTCTATCAGGGCGTCGCTCCTGCTTCGGGTCTTCTGCTCGGCGACGAGGCTGTCACGGAGTTCCGAGACCTCCTCGCGGAGGTCGGTCTTGGCGTTTTGGACGATTTGGGTGCGCTGTATCTGCTCGTCGCGGATGGCCGTCTCCCGGGCCTCGCGTTCGGCCGCGAGTTCGTCTTCGAGCGCGTCGATGCGTACGTCCTTCTGGGCGACTGCCGCTTCGAGTCGCTCGACTCGGTCCGCGAGGTCCGCGACTGCGGCCTCTATATCGGACCCGGAACGGAGCGAGTTCTGCTCGGCAGTGCGTGCGTCTGATTCGATGTGCTGTACGTCCTCGTCGGAGTCGGCTACGTCGTCGGTCGTACTCATAACTTCAACCGGCAATCGGTGTGTCGCTTGTTGTCCGCGTCGCGTACTTCTCGTGGGGGTCTCTCGACTCATGCGTCGTTCCCACGGATTAGTGCGTCATCCCTTCCTAGTTCGATACGACGTCTCGGATGAAGGGAACGCGTCGTAGTGGTGGCTGATGATGCGTCCTGTCCTGCGTTGCTCGCGCCATCCACACCTTTCGGCGACACTCGTATAAGGATTAACCAACAGTGGAGTGAAAGTGAAAATGAACCCCCGAAACGGCGTTTCTTGGTTAACGGACCTGACAGAGCTACTCACGAGAGTACTATAACCTAAATTGTACAGAACGTGGTGAAAGTAAAACGTCCGTTCTCACCGAACGTATTAGGGACGACAGAATCGAACCAGACCGACGTGAGATGCGGCAAGACTGTCGAAAATGGACCGGACGGAATCGGTCCTTGCTCCGCACCATCAGCCACCACGCTTGTGAAATACGGAGCATTTTCACGCTCAAATTCTACCAACATAATGGTGTTGGTGACCTCGAAGTACGAGACACAGGACGGAGACGAGACACCTGAAGAACTTCCCGACGAGGACTTTCCCGAACTCCCACCGGGCCGCAACGGTAACAGTGCGGTCTCTATCAACTCCGGCCCGTAGGTGCCACTCGTCATCTTCTTTCGTGTCTTGCTCCGCGGTAGGAAACGATTCTTACGTGAGACGGTCGCCGAGATACGTTTACTGGTCACGCCCTCCTCGTGGTCTCACTCCCTTCTACCCTACTCGGGTATATCTGGAACACGTGACCTAGATTATATAAATCAACAGTTTGAAACATAGCTCCACAATCACAGAACCGGCTACAGAGACTGGTCTCTGAACTTTTTAACACAACATGCGACAGTTCACGATTCGCCACTACGGCACTGAACCCCATCGCGACGTTAGAATCGTAGCGCAGAATGTACTGCGGACGACACAGCGCGAGGTAGAAACGGTAGAGGTTATGGGAATCTACTCGCTGCTCTCTGAGTACGTCGACTCTGAGGCGGTAGACGTCCTCGTCGAGGCGGGCGCGACAGTCGACGATGATACGCTCCGAGGTGACCTCACTGCGACGCCAGCGGTGCAGAATGCTGTCGTGGCACTATTATCTGACTCGTTGTTAGTCGCGGAGTTCCGAGATAAAAAAGGGGACCCAGTATTTGCACGAGTGGACAGCGACGCCGACTCGGTATACCTCGACGTCCCGGAGTATCGACGCCTCGATGACGCAGCGTCGCCCGACCAACTCGCACGACTGTTCCCGGTCAGTAGTGAGTGCGATGCGATTCGTGCGGAGAACGGAACGAATCCGGCATCTGGGACGGACCTGACGGAATACGCTATGTATGGGGAGGAATCAAATCGGGCCTCGGCGGTCTCCTCGCTGTGGAGCGATCTCTTGCGGCTGAATCGATTGCCGTCCTCGGTCTCACTCTGTGGACTCACTGCGGTACTCCGACAGACAGCTCCTGATGCACTGGAGGCGCTACAATTAGCAGGAGCGACGCAAGACGAGATCGTCATCTCCGGAGAGGTCACTGCCTCACAGGACATACTCCAAGCGTTGCAAGCTGCGTGGGGGGACGGCATCCACTACGTCCGTTGTCGTGACGAGCGAGGTGACCCCCTGGTACTTCGGGACGGTCCTCGCTCCGATTACCTATATCTCACAGCAGCAGAGCGAGAGCAACTCGGTGCGTGGGCCGCGGAGACAGTTCGACCTTCGAACCGTTGGCAGATGTGAGAACAGCGGTACGTCGACATAGAGAGGGACATCCGGCCCTGTTGCGGTTCTCGTCTTCAGGCACCTACCGTGGCACTATTAATCGCGATTCGGGTTGGACGAGACTCCTGAATCGGACAATCCGAGTCTCGACGCCGACCGCCCGCTCCCGCCTGTCGAGGTGTCCGTCGCCGTCGCTGTCGCTCTTCTTCGGAGAGGTTTCGTACAGCCACTCTTGACGGTTGGTCAGCCCATCGTCGTCAGTATCGTACTTGACTGGTTGCTACCGACCGTCTTGGTGTACAGTACGAATTTCGCGAATTCCCCCGCCCCTATTATCTATTTTATTTTCCTCCGCTAAGCCAACTCAGTTTGTTTCAGCAACCGATTTTGACCCTTCGATTCAGAATTTCGCCAGATTCGTTTGTAGGCTTGTAAGCACGCGAAGAATGTGAGGCGGGGAAGCTGAAACGGTGCATAGGACGGATGGAAACACCCTGCTACGAGAACTCCGGAACCACTTCCTCTTGGAAGAACTCGATGGCCGCCTCCTGATTCGGACCGGTCTGCTGGAAGTAGACGTGGTCGAAACCGGCGTCGACGTACTTCTGCACCTTGTCGATGTATGGTTGCGGGTCAGGACCGGTGACGACCGCCTCCGCGATGTCGTCTTCGGTGACGTTCTGGACGGTGTCCTCGAAGTGTTTCGGCGTCGGGAGTTCCTGTCCGCCGCCCTTGAGACCCGCGTTCGGCCACCACTCGTGGGCGTTCGTCACGCCCTCCTCGTCAGACTCGGCGTAACTCACCATCATCCCGCCGTACTTGGGTCCCGCTCCCCCGCCCTCCTCGAACCGATTCACCAGTTCCTCCTTGGGCGAGGTGGCGACGTAGCCGTCGCCGATTCGGCCCGCCGCCTTCGCGGCCTTCGGCCCCAATCCGGACACGTGTATCGGCGGGCGTTCGTCGGGAAGCGTGAACACCTGCGCGTTCTCCACGGTGTAGTGGTCGCCGTGATGGGTGACCATCTCGCCGGACCAGAGGTCTCGAATTACGCCGACGGCTTCTTCGAGCATCTCCAGTCGGACGCTGTGGGGCGGCCACCGGTCGCCCAGAATGTGTTCGTTAAGTCGTTCCCCGGTTCCGACGCCGAGGAAGAATCGCCCGTCCATCTGGACCTGCGCGGTGGCCGCCGCCTGCGCGACGATTGCCGGATGGACTCGCATCGTCGGACAGGTGACCGCGGTACCCAGTTCCAACTCCTCGGTCCGTTCTGATATTGCGCCGATGGTCCCCCAGACGAACGGACTGTTACCCTGCTTGCGTATCCACGGGTGGTAGTGGTCCGAGACGACGGCGAAATCGAAACTCGCGTCCTCGGCGCGGCGGGCGTACTCGGTCAGTTCCTCCGGGCCGTGCGTCTCGCTTGCGAGGTTGATACCGAACTCGGTCATGTGGTCTCACACTCGAATTGCATCACTCGCTTTGGGGAGGAGTGTATCCCTCCACTCGGGTCTGTTCCCACCGTTCGAGTCGGTCGGTGCGTCCCGGAACGCCCCGTCCGGGGAACTCCTCGCCGCCCCAGATAGAAATCCAGAGGTCCTGATTCGAGAGGTAGAGCGCGCCCGCGGTGTCGAACGAGTCGTCGGTGACCCGCCACTTGTCGGTCTCGGTGTCGTACTCTACTTCCGCGTTGTAGACCGCGGCCTGTCCGTACTCGCCCTCCGCGTCCGGGGAGAGCGGGAGCGGGTACTCACCCTCTGGTCGGTAGGCTTGCCACCGGGTCGAGCGCTGGAGTCGCCCGCGATTGAAGGTGTTGTTGAAGTGGGTCGCGAACTTTTGCTTCACGCCGTCGAGACCGAGGACGGCGTCGGCGGCGTTGAGTCCGCCGGTGATATCGCCGGCGTGTCGCGGCGTGACCGTGTACGTGGTCGCGCCTCGTTCGGTCGCGAACGTCCCGGCCGCCTCGTCCCACAACTCCTCGAGCAGGTACGACAGCGCGGACTCCGCGGCGTCGCTCCGTCCGACCCCGTCGATTTGGGACGCCCACAGCAGGCCCTGCCCGACGACGCCCTGCGTCGCGGCCTGATGGGACGAATCAGTCTCGACACGGCCGTCCCCAGCGAGGTTCGACTCGACGACGTCGGCGAGGTCGTTCGCGTAGTCACTCGCTTTGGTCTCCATCTCCGCGTTCCCGGCGTGGGTCCCGTACCACCCGGTCGCCCCGAGCATCACCCCGAGGTCGCGCGCGGTGCCAGCGTCCAGAATCCGCTCCGGCGGATACTCCTCGAACGTCGCGTCCGCCATGCGGTCGGTCAGTCGCCGTATCTCGCCGACCTCGATTAGCGGACTCGGATTCTCGTAGCCATACCAGCCGTTCTCCGCGTAACTCGCCATGTCAGAGAGGAACCACAGCATCGCGGCGTAGTCCTCCGGACTGGCCGTTTCGTCGACGACTTCGTCAGTCGCAGGTCGGTACGTGCCGACGAGTCGCATGTCGTCTTCGTCGTCGGGGTTCTTGCGCAGGTGTCCGTTCTGGAGCGCGTACTTGATTCCCATCTGGGTGGCGGTCCCGAGGAACTGCGGCCGGTCCTTCGACGCGACCGGGGCGAGGTTGAACTCGTGCTCGAAGCTCTTCGCCCACGTGACACCCTTGAGGTGGGTCCATCCCAACGATGCCGGGCTTATCACCTGCGACGACTGGTCCGTATCCCACTGCGTGGTACTCGCGTCGGGCCGGTATCGGCCGCGATTCCGGATGCGGAGTGGAATCTTCGGTTCCTTCTGGAAGTGGGGGTCGCCGGTCGTGAACGGCGCGACGTTGATGTGGGGGTTCTTCGTCGGGAGTTCGTCCGCCCGAGGTGTGTTCTTCAGAATCCCTCTCTTCCGCTTCGCGAGCATCGCCCGCTGCATCATTCCCTTCATCCTCGCCTTCATCTTCTGGGGCAGCGAGTCGAACTGCGCTTCGTGCAGCGGGAACCGGATGCCGTTCCCGCTCATCTGGAAGATGCTGTTCATGTTGAACAGCGAGTACCAGTAGGCGTCGTTGGTGGCGTCGAACCAATCGTACCGCAGGCTGGACACCTCGCTCTCCTCGGGCGGCACTACTTTGTAGATAGTTCCCTCGCGTTTCTTCTGCGTATTGAGCGTGCGACTCGTGAGGACGTACAGTTCACCGTCGTGGTCGCGCCCCAGCGTGAAGAGGTAGCCGTCGAGGACGTTCGCTTCCAGTCCCTCAATATCGACCGATTGCAGCTCCCACCGGTCGCTTCCGTCGTCCGAGGCTGTTGCGGCGAACAGTCGCGCCCGCGGCGCGTCGTACTTCTTGCTCAGGTCGCCGAAGACGTAGCTTCCCTGAAGTTCGGGGAGGTCGTCGCCCTCGTAGACGTAGCCACCGGTGACTGCCGACCCGACGAACGCACCGACCTCCGTGACACCCTCGATGTGGGGATACTCGACGATAGGGTCGACGAGTTCCTCACCGCGGTCGTTCACGTCCGGACAGTCGTCCGCCGGACGCCACTGGTTCTCCGGGTCGAAGCAGTGGCTCCCCTCCTTGACGTTCCAGCCGTAGTTCTTGCCCTTCTCGACGAGGTTCACCCACTCGAAGAGGTGTTCACCTACGTCGGCGACGAACAGACGGCCCTCGCTGTCGAACGATAGCCGCCACGGGTTTCGCAACCCCCACGCGTACAGTTCGTCGATTCCGTCCTCGCCGACCAGCGGATTGTCGTCCGGAATCGCGTACGGATTGGTCCCTTCTTGGCCGTCGACGTCGATGCGCATGATACTCCCCATCCCGCTCTCGGTGATGTCTTGGCCGTTCCCGCCTTCGACGTGGCCTTTGCCCGTATCTCCGGTGTTACCGCCGTCGCCCATCCCCACGTACAGATATCCGTCCGGGCCGAACGCGATTTGACCCGCGTTGTGGTGCGCGCCGGGATGGGGCATCCGCATGACGAGTCGTTCCGACTCGGCGTCCGCGCGCTCACCGTTCTCGGTCGCTCGGAACTCCGAGAGCATCCCGGTGTGGTTCCAGCCCTCGGGCGTCCGCTCTTGGGGCGGCGCACTGTACCGGACGTAGAACTTCCGATTCTGGTCGTAGTCCGGGTGAAACGCGATGCCCAGAAGGCCCCGCTCGTCGTGCCCGTAGTACAACTCGACGACGCGGTCACGGATGTCCAAAAATGGCTCGTCCCGCAAATCGCCGTCCTTTAACACGCGGACGACACCGGGCTGGTCGAGGACGTACTTCCGCGTCGTCTCCCCCGGTGCGACCGCGAAGTCGGTCGGTGCGAACGAGCCTTCGGCGACCTTTCGAAGCCCGATTTCGGGCGACTGTGAACTGATAGGTCCGCTCTCGGAGTTTGATTCGTCTGTTGCCACGTTCCCCACCCTCCACGAAGTACGCCAGCATCTGACGATTAATGCTTTGGCCACTATCGGGAGGAATTTGGTTGGATTCTGACCGTTCTACCGACGACAGCTTCAGGAAATAATCAGACCACTAACGTTCCCAGTCGATGAGTGATACCACGGTACCGTGTCGAGTACGTGGCGAATCAGGTCGGCACCGTAGCGTCCGAACTGATTCACATCTCCTTGCCGTGTTCCTCGCGTGCGTGTTCTTCGAGTTCTTCTTGGTCGTCGAACGTTGCACCGCACAAGTCGCACTCGTATTCGTCTGCCATGCGCGACCGCGTACCATACTTGAATGCTTAATAGTAGTGGCAGACGGCTTCTGAATCGAGAGTGCAAGCATTTCGAACGACCGCGGCACGTTTTTTACGAGACCCTCTCGTACCCTGTTCGGAGAGTCAATGACCGACTACGACTTGCTAGTTATCGGTGGGGGAGCGGGGAGTAATCTCGCTACGGCCGCGACACGACGCGGACGGGACGTAGGTCTCGTCGAGAGGAGACCGATGAGCGGGACGTGCCTGACCCGCGGTTGCGACCAGTCGAAGACGCCGTTGCATCGGGCCGGCGTCGCGGAGACGATTCACAGCCATCCCGCACTGAGCGAAGTCGTGCAGGGAGCTATCGAAGCCGTCTCGGAGTAAGGAGATGAACGAGTATCCACCCATCGAGGACCACGGTCTCGTCGGCGACCTCAAGACGTGCGCGCTCGTCAGTCTCGACGGAACCGTCGACTGGTGTCCGTTTCCCGGCGTCGAATCGCCCTCCGTCTTCGCTGGTATTCTCGACGCCGAACGAGGCGGTCACTTCACGGTCGCCCCGGAAGAGGAGGAGTTCGACGCCGAGCAGGCCTACATCGACCGGACGAACGTCCTGCAGACGACGTTCACGACCGGGCGGGGCGAGATACGACTCACGGACTTCATGGTCCCCACGAAAGGTGATATCGGTGCAGACGGCGAGCGCGCGCTCTATCGGAAAGTGGAGGGTCGTGACGGGACGGTCCCTATCGACATGGCGTTCCGACCCCAGTTCGATTACGGTCGAGCGGAAACGACGATAACCGCCCGAGACGAGAGTGTTATCGCAACCGCTGGCGAGACGACGACCGAGTAACGCTCTCGTCGTCGCTGGATTTCGAAGTGGAGGACGCCGAAGCCACTGCAACGGCGTCTCTCACCCCGGCGGACGCTTACTGGTTCGTTACGCGGTACGACCCGGACGCGGAGGCGAGTTACGTCCCTCCCGACCAAGTACAGGAGAACACGGTCGAGTTCTGGCACGACTGGGTCCACACCTGCGACATCGCGGAGTGCATCTTCGAAGGCGCGTGGCACGACCTCGCAGTTCGGTCGGGACTGGCGCTCAAACTTCTCACTCACGAGGAGACCGGTGCCATCTGCGCCGCGCCGACGACCTCGCTTCCGGAGGACGTCGGCGGCGTGCGAAACTGGGACTACCGGTACAATTGGATTCGAGACGCGGCGTTCACGGTACAAGCGTTGGCCAACCTCGGCCACACCTACGAAGCGATGCGCTACGTCAACTGGTTTCTGGAACGGTGTCACGCCGGCGAACCCGCCGAGATACAACCGCTGTACGGACTTCACGGCGAGACCGAACTGACCGAGGAGGAACTCGACCACCTCGACGGCTATCGGGGGTCGAAGCCGGTTCGGATAGGGAACGGGGCCGCCGACCAGCGTCAACTCGATACCTACGGCGAACTGATTCTCGCGGTCTCCGAGACCACGCGGTTCGCAGATATCGTCTCCGAGGACGACTGGGAGGCCCTTCGCGGTATCGTCGAGTACGTCTGCGACGTCTGGGACGAGAGAGACGCCGGTATCTGGGAGGTCCGCGACGGTCCGAAACACTTCGTCTTCTCGAAGGTGATGTGCTGGGTCGCGCTCGACCGCGGCATCGCGATGGCCGAGGAGAACGGTTTCGACGCGCCGACGGACCGGTGGAGCGACGTCCGTGACCGAATCAAATCCACAACTCTAGAGAAGGGGTACGACGAAGAGAACGGGTACTTTCTCCAAGCGTTCGGCGACGACGACACCCTCGACGCGGCCGGGCTTCTCGTCCCCGTC
Organism: Halorussus sp. MSC15.2; assembly: GCF_010747475.1. Lineage (NCBI taxonomy): Archaea > Methanobacteriati > Methanobacteriota > Halobacteria > Halobacteriales > Haladaptataceae > Halorussus > Halorussus sp. MSC15.2. The sequence goes on from NZ_VSLZ01000006.1 coordinate 45,866, forward strand.
GTCGGATTTCTCCCGGTCGACGACGACCGGGTCCAGAATACCATCGATGCGATACAGGCTCGGTTGGCCTCCGATGACGGACTCGTCAAACGGTACGACGGTGACGATGGACTCCCGGGCGAGGAAGGTGCGTTCCTCTGGTGTTCGTTCTGGCTGGTCAACGCGCTAGCCCTTTCCGGTCGCATTCAGGAGGCCGAGGACCTGTTCACCTCGCTCTCGGGGTACGTCAACCACGTCGGACTACTCGCCGAGGAAATCGACCCCGAAAGCGGTTCACATCTCGGTAATTTCCCGCAGGGGTTCTCCCACATCGGTCTCATCAACAGCGCCCTCTATCTGGCTCACGCGAAGGATGGCGGGGAATCGACGACGAAGCCGATGGGGATGAGATTGGGAGACGGTATCTCGCTCGGGAATACGGAGTGAGAAAGATGACCGTTCACCGATGTTCGGGGACGTAACTCGTTGGACGACGATGCAAGAAACACAGACTGCTCTGGGAGGCACTGATGACTGGGAGTGCCGCTAGGACCGAACGGAGTCGAGAACGATGACCCGTCTTGCGGGTCGGCGACGATATGCGGACTCCGACCGACGCTCGCCGGAAGCCGTGGCGGTCAGTCGTCCGCACGAGCGCGTTCGTTGGCGTGACTTCGGAGGGCGTCAGAGAGTGCCGGAACGTCGGCCGAGTCGATTTCGCCCTCTAACTCCGACAACGACTTGGGGTACGTCCGGAGGTCCTTGTGGATGGCGAGACCCGCTCTCGCACCCTGTCCCATGGCCACCGGAATCTGGTTGTGGCCGGGCGTGATATCGCCGACTGCGTGCACGCCCTCGACGTTCGTACGCCCGTGGTCGTCGACGAGGACCGCGCCGTCGGTGTCCAGTTCGACGCCGAGACTCTCGGCCAGTTCGTTGTTGTAGTCCGCACCGTACATGGCGAACCCGCCGGTGTACTCGCGCCGAGACCCGTCGGCGAACTCGAGGCTCTCTAACCACCCGTCACTGTCGTTGTTCACGCCGACGACCTCCGCTTCGACGATATCGACCGGGTGAGCGCGAAGTTGCCTGTCGGTCTCGTCGCTCCACTCGGGTTCGGCGTCGCGTAACAACAAATCGACGTCGTCGGTGAAATTGAGCATTATCATCGCGACGTGGGCGGCGCTTTCGCCGTGACCCATCACGTACACCGACTCGTCGACGAACATGTAGGCGTCGCAGTGGAGGCAGTAATGGAGACCCCGGCCGGTGCGAGGGAGTGGGGGTTCGGGCCGTCCATCGGTAAGTCCAGTCGCGAGGACGACGCGGTCGGTAAACGCCGTGCCAGCGGTCGTTTCGAGGCGGAACTTTCTGGACACCTCTGCCGCATGTTCGACGGCCGTGACGAACGCTTGCCTGTACTCCGCTCCGTAGCCCTCCAACTGGTCGATTGCCGATTCGAGGAGTTCGTTGCCGGAGACGGATTCGGGAATTCCGAGGACGTTGTGCGTGTCCTGCATCATCGCAGCGCGGCCGCCACCGCGGTCGAACACCGCCGTGTCGTGACCGAGACGGGTCGTGTACAGTGCCGAGGTCAGTCCCGCAGGCCCGCCGCCGATGACGACGACGTCGTACTCGGAGTCGGTGTCCGTGTCGTCTGCTTTAGTGGTCATCTCGTGAGTCACCTTCTGTTACTACATTACCTTTGGTTACCCATAAGTATTGGCTAAGCGAGAGGTAAGCGGCTTACCAAACGGAAACGGAGTAACGACACGGCCGGACGATGGTAACGAACCGGTCAGTCGGACTAGGTGAAAGACGAGAGAGTGGAACCTTACGGAACCTGCCCCGGCATCGACCCCTCGGACCACTCGCCAGTCTCGGTCCCACACTCCTTGCATACCGCGACGACGATATCTCCGCTCGACGCATCGTCGTCCGAACGCCGCTCTAATTCCTGGTCTGTCGCCTCACCGCAGTCGGGGCAGTCGCGGAGTTTCACCTGTTCGCCGTACTCCAACGGAGCACCGAAGGCGAACGCTATCACCCGCTCGTCTCCGCGGTTCCATCCGCGTTGGAACTCCCCGGGCGGAAACCGAACGATTTCGCCGGAGTCGACCTCGACGTCACCGTCTTCCGTCTCGAAGGTCGCGGTACCCGATTGGACGTAGAACACCTCCTCTTGCACCTCGTGTCGGTGATACGCGAAAGCGAAGCTATCCCCCGGTTCGAGTTCGTAGTAGTTCATCGCGAAGTCGGTCGCTCCCAGCGGTTCCGTCAGGTGGCGCATCACGGCGGCCGGTTGGACTGCGTTCTCGACGTCCTCGATGCGGACTTTCTCCATACGTCCCGTGATTCGGGTGGGGGTAAAAGAAGAACGGGGTGACGGAACGAGACGTCTCAGTCGGACCTCGTTACTCGGTGGTCGTCTGTTGCTGGCCCGGCGGGGAGTCGTTCGTCCCCGGGACACCTCGGCCCTCGAAGAAGTCGCCGGCCCACTGGCCAATCCAGATGTCTTGGTTCGCCGTATAGAGCGCTTGGGCCGTGGTGAATCGGTCGTTCGACACCGACCACTCGTCGGCGGCGGTGTCGTAGGTGACCTCGGTGTTGTACACCGCGGCCTGCCCGAACTCCCCGCCGGCGTTCTGCGGGAGCGGGAGAGTGAACTCGGCGTCCTCGTTCCGGGACGGCGGGCGCTCGGCGCGCTGGAGTCGCCCGCGGTTGAACGTCTGATTGTAGAAGCTCGCGTACTTCTGCTGTGCACCCTCGATACCGAGCACGGCGTCCGCGGCGTTGACACCGCCGGTGATATCCCCTGCGTCCCGCGCGGTGATAGTGTAGGCTCCGTCACCGGTGCCGTCCGCGAACGTCCCGGCGTCGTCGTCCCAGAGGTCCTGCAGTAGGTACGTGAGGACAGAGCGAGCCGTCTCCTCGTGGGTTACGTTCGGTAGCTGTGACGCCCAGAGCAGGCCCTGTCCGACGACGCCCTGCGTCGCGGCTTGGTTCTTCGACTCGGACCGAACCGTCCCGCTACTCGCGGTTCGCTCCTCGACCGCGCTCGCCAGCGCGTTCGCGTACTCCACCGCGCGCGACCGGAGTCGTTCACTCCCTGCGTGGGTGCCGTACCAGCCGACCGCGCCCAGCATCACGCCGAGGTCCCGAGTCGTTCCCATCTCCAGAATCTTCTCGGGCGGGAACGCCTTCATCGTCGTCTTCGCCACACCGTCCGTGAGTTGCTGGATTTTCCGTGCCGGGATGAGGGGTTCGGGGTTGACGTAGCCGTACCAGCCGCCGTTGGCGAGACTGGTCATGTCCGAGAGGAACCACAACATCGCGGCGTGCTGGGTCGGCCGCGCCGTGTCGTCCACGACCGTCCCCTGCTTCGGATTGAACCCCGAGACGAGCAGGAGGCTGTCGTCACCTTTCGTGAGCGCACCGTTCCCGTCCGGGCCGCCGTCGACGAGCGTGGTCTTGATGGCGAGTTGTGCCACCGTCGCGAGCAGTTGCGCGCGGAACTTCGGTGCCATGTCGGACGGCAGCACGTCGAAGTGCGCCTGAAAGTTCTTCGCCCACGTCACCCCCTTGAGGTGGGTCCACGCGACCGACGCCGGACTCACGACGCCGGACATCTCCGACCGGTCCCACGCCATCGTGTCGGCGTGGATGCGCTCGACGTTCGCGCTGAACGGTGCGACCGGCTTCTGCGTGAAGTGCGGGTCGCCTTCGGTGAACGGGGCGACGTTCAGGTTCGGGTTCTTGATGGGCGGGCGGTCCACGTCCGAGTTCTTCAAGATGCCCTTCAGTCGCTTCGTGAACAGCTTCTGCTGCTGCTCGTTGTGCGGGAACAGCACCCCCACGCCGCTCACCGCGATGGTGGTGTTCATGTTGTACAGCGAGTACCAGTAGGAGTCCCACGTCGCTTCTCGCCAATCGTACGCCGCTTGCTGTGCGGCCTGCGTGGTTTTCGTGGTCCCGCCCCCGGTTCGGATATCGCCGACCATGGTCGAAGGATGGACCGTGCAGACGTACTGGGACATCGCCTCGGACGCGGTGAACGTGAGCGAGCGGGTCTCCCCCTGATTCGACATCGTTTCCGTGCTCACGACGTTGTTGCCGTTCTGGTCCGTGATGGTGAAGTTGTGGGGCGCGCCGTCGAGGTTCTCCCAGACGACTTCGTACTCGGTTCCCGGTTCGAGTGTCAGCGTCGGGTTGGTCTGGCCCTGTACGGCCGCCGGTTGACGGCCCTGCCATCCCGATATCTTCGCTCCGAGTCGGTACGTCGTGGACTCTGCGGTAGCGACATTGCCGAGAACACCGGCCCCTGCGACTCCCGCCGCGAGTTTCAGCATCGCTCGCCGCCGAATAGCACTCCCCTCCCCGTCGGATGAGTGGTCGTGATTCATGGTCTCTCGTGAATATAGCTGTCGCGTCGAACGGTGCGACCGCCGGCAGTACGACCGTTCGGACAGTGTACACGGGACGACCTTCGCGCGAATAAGTCACCCCCGCCTGTGTCCCCGAGACGCACGACCGGACGTAGCCGCCATCCGGTGAATCGGTTCTCGGGGCGTCTCGGGAGACCCTCGAAGGTAGAGTCAGCGGTGGATGGACGGATAGTGACAGAATCCCGTCGGACGGACGCTGCTACACCGACGACGGGTCTATCTTCCGGCCGACCCACAGGAGGCTTCCGACGAGGAGGACCGCAGCGACGGGGAGCAAGACGTCGAACACGGTCAACAGTACTCCGGACGCCTGTACACCGAGGACGATGAGCACTACTGGGCCGCAACACGCTGCCCCGGACAGTAACGCCGGCAGTCCCGCGAGGGCACCGGTCGAAGAGGACGCGAACCCGCAGGCCTGTGGTTGCCGCCACGCGAGGTACGTGAGCGCGAGGTTCAACCCGACTAACCCCGCGAGTCCGAGACCGACGAGCGTGTTCACCGGGGAGAACAGGAAGGTGGCGACGGGAAGTTCGAGTCGGGCGATAGGTTCGAACTGCCCGTAGCCGATGGGTTCGAAGGCCCGCGACAGGGGGTCGTCCACGACGAGCAGGTCGATTCCGCGACCGCCGAACGAGAGGTGTCCTACCGCGGTCAGATAGGCGACGAGGTAGACGACCGCCACACCCGCGAACACTGCCATCGAGTCGCGCCGCCGAAGGGCAGTTTGAACTGCGAAGCGGGTACGCGACACTGCCACTCCGATTCGACCGTGGAGACTCGTTCGGTCCTCGACCGTGGATTTCCGCCTAGTCATGAACTCCCGTACTCGGGTACAGTCCCACCCAAGCGAACCACATGGCATCGTACCCGTACACCCGGTCGAACGGGAGGTCCGCGGGCGAGTAGGTGGACCCGTTCACCACGACCGCTCCATTCTTTCGGTTAATCGACGCGTCGTCCGGCGTCCGGTAGATGTACGCGGTATCCAGTGCGGAGTCGTACACCGCGACGACCGGCGAGTCGCCGAGTTCCCCTTCGACGAGACCCCGTTTTCGCAAGGCGTCTTTGACGAACGCCGTCGCGTCGGTGGGCGTTCGCGCCCCGAGGACCACCTTCTTCAGTGGATACCGGTCGTCGTTCTGAAGCCGGTCGAATAACGTGTTACTGCTCGTGTAGTAGCCCCCGCGCGGATTGTACGTGCCGTAGGGGTCACCACCGTAATCCCGGATGTAGCCGGTGTCCTCGGAGAGGACCTTCGTCTCCGGATGGCGTCGCTTCCACTGCTCCCAAGTGGTCCAGACCAGCCGAAATTCCCGGAGCGACTCGCCTTCGTGCGTACCTTCGATGGCGGTGGCCAGCATCTGCGGCCATCGGCTATCGGTGGCCCGGTCGTACATCACGAGATTGTTGTTGAGGAGGTCCCCGGAGACGCCGAACGTCGTCTCGCCGCGTTCGAACCCCATCGCGGTTCCCGTGAGCGGGCAGTAGGTGACGCTCACGGGAGTCTCGTCGAGCGTGTCGTTCGTAATCTCGTGCCAGACGAGAATGTACTGGGGGTACGCCTTGACGTCGTCTCCCCGGGCGACGCCGAACACGATGTCGCCCGGTTGGAGTCGCTCGTCTGCGTCGGCGACGCCGGTGAACTTCGGGTCGTCTATCGACGGGATACCGTCCTTCGGCGGGCCGCCCGACACCACCTCGTTCCGGAGTCTCTTCAGCGGGTACTCGACCAGAAGTTGCTCGCTCGCGAGCGGTACCGCCCCATCGTCTCGCGGTCGTGCTGACGCAGTCCGACGACGGGTTCCGACCGTGGCCGCGAGCGAAGTACCTGCTCCCAGCAGGAATCTCCGCCGTGAGGTGCGAACCATATCGGTACTCGGTCGCGAGGAGTGTTAACACTACTATGGGTGTGTCCATCTCAATCACAGCCAGATACGTGACCTCTCAGGGACGGTTTATCCACGAATCGACAGAAACGCGTTCGCGGCGTCTCGCGACTATCGAGTCGTCTGTCCGTCTGCACAGACAGAAAGCGAACCACCGCAATCGCGGGCGGTGACGATAGAGACGGCGTCGGTTGACGGGAACGGCACCCTGATGTGAACGTACGGCGTGGTACTGCGAACAGGATGACCGACAACTCCGAGCGCACCCACCTCTACCCGAATCGGGACCGACAGTCCCGAGAGACGGGCGTCTCTCGTCGTCGGCTGCTGTCCGGTTCGGTGGCCGCCGGCACCGCCGTGACCGCCGGATGTACCGGTTCGTCGTCCGGCCCGGCCGAGACGGACACCCGCGACGGAACGGTCTTCGTATTCAATACCGGTGAGAAGACGGTCAGTATCATCGACACGGAGAACAACGAAGTCGTCGCCACGCCGCACGTCGGTGTGACGGCGTCGTTCCCGTCCAACCAGTTCGCACCGACGCTGACCGACGCCCCGACCGACCCGCTGTGGCTCAACGTGGACCGCGGCGTACGGGCGGTGGAAGTCGGGTCGCTGTCGGAAGTCGCGGCCGTCGAAACCGGGTCGGGCGCGAACTGGCAGGAACTCACGCCCGACGGGAAACACCTCGTCGTGAGCGCCCGCGAACCGGCCCACACCCAGTATCGAATCGACGCCGACCCGGCATCCGAGTCGTTCGGCGAAGTCACTGGCGAACTCGACCGCACCGACGAAGGGGGCCGCGGCGACAGAGACGGTCCAGGACCCTGCGACGTCACTATCCACCCAGACGGCGAGTACGCCTACGTCCCGGACATCTTCGGGAATACCCTCTCGGTCATAGACGTCGAAGCGTTCGAACTCGCCACGCAGATATCGGTCGCGCCGACCGGCGACGCGGACGCCGCCCGCCCGTGGATGGGGACGGCGGCGTGGAACGGCGACGTGCTGCTCGTGGAACACGACGAAGGCGCGACCGGCACCGAGAGCATCTGGGACGTCAGCGACCCGGCATCCCCCACCGAGAAGGTGCGACTAACGAGCGACGACGGCCTCGGAGAGCGACCGCTCACGAGCGAAATCGGTCCCGACTCACAGACAGGGTACGTGTTCACCCCCGGTTCGAACGACGTCACCGTCCTCAATATCGACGCCGGAACGGTGACGAACCGCATCGACCTCGGCGGGTCGGCGTTCGTCGGGACGTGGGGACCGAACCGCGAACAGCTCTACGTGCCCGTCCAGACGAGCGACGAGGTGAAGGTCATCGACCACCCGAGCGGCGAGGTCACCGCGACGATTCCGGTCGGGTCGAAACCCTACGGTGCGACGGCCGCGACCGTTCGTCCAGAGGAAGACGCCGTCGGGAATCTCTTGGGAACGATGGCGACGCTCGGAGTCGAACTGTCGGAGGCCGGGACCACCTACTGCATCGGGAACTGCGCCTGCGGTCATCGGCTTTGACTATTCACGTATTGGGTTACCTCGAACTCACCAAACGAACTTGGTTCTCCGTAGCTAACGCTCATCCATGGGAACAACTGACAAAGAACGAGACGTGTACAGATGCCAGCACTGCGGGAACGTCTCGTTCGGACGCTCAGCGTCCGATTCTGGCGAGGGGGAACGACCGTCCACGGACGCATCCGCAATCGAGCGTCCGGAGTTAGCCGTCGTTCTACGGGAAGTCTTCGGCATCTCCGAGACGGGCATACGAATCTGCGTCTTCCTCATGGAGGACGGAGAATCGACCGCGGGAGAACTCGCCGACCACCTCGAGCTAGACCGAAGCACCGTCAGCAGGCAACTGAATCAGTTGACCGACATCGGCCTGCTGGAGAAACGACAGCGCCTGCTCTCGGAGGGCGGTTACGTCCACGTCTACTCGCCGGTGGACGTCGAGGAGGTCCGCCAGCGACTGACCGTCGGCCTCCACGCGTGGATGGACGAGGCGCTCGAACTGGTCGAGGACGTCAACCGCGAGAAGGTCGCGGCGTTGGCCCGAGCCGACCACGACGAAAGTGACTCGACCGGTATCTACTGGGACGAGTAAACGTTCGGTCTCCCCTCGAACCTACCTCGACCCGTACCGGCTTGATGACCTGTGGGTGTACCCGTCTTGACGCAGGTGAACAGTCCGGCGAACGATGGCGTGTTTCCTTTTAGAATCAAGGGATAGTCCTGAATACACCCATATTCACTTCCGAGTGGTTAAAATAAAGCAAAATTCTTTTGTTATTTGGGGGCGAAATTGGACTTGTGGTTGTAGAATTGCTCGTCTATCTTGGGTTCTTCCTCACACCACTTCCGGGATTCATCGGTTTCCGGTTGTTGCTCCGTACAGGATGGGTTACTGAAGGAACAGGGGAACGCGAAACTTGGTTTGCACGGGAACCCCAGACCGTTTACTCGTACAAGTCCACCTTTCACAGAATTTTTGCGTTGCTCGTCGGTTTTTTCGCTATTTGGTTCCTCACACTTATCTTATACGTGTTTTTAATCGATTCGGTCTTCTCGGTGCCGCGGGTCTGATTTCGTGCGCACTTTCGGGGCGCTTGAATCGGCGGCAGATGTAGGCCGAGATGTGCGGTCTTGTCAGGCTGTCAAGTACGTAGTCGTAGACGACGCGAAATCGTCTCCGGAGTGGGTGGCGCTCACTGATGAGGCCAAGTGATACGGCGCGGAGGACTACGCCAAGAAAGTGATTCGAGCAGCCGAGAGCATCCTGTCGCCGCTCGGGTGACAAGTGAGTGAATTTCAGGAGTATCTGGCCGATTGAGTGGATGCGAATCTAAGTCGATACTATTGGGTGGAATAGAATTGCTAAACCTGTTCGACCTCTAGCTCTTCTGCTCGTATATCTCCAGAAAGGACTCTCCGTCCTTTCTCAGACACTCTGTAATAGGATTCATTTGTTTCTTCGATTAATCCTACACATGTTATCCTATGTTAACTACTGTTCTGACAAGTTCTATCCTTAATGTCGACCGTGTAGGAGGTGTTGAGTAAGCAGAGGGTGAGAGTCAGGGAAGCAGATGTCGTCTCATCTCGTCACGTATCGGTTTACGAACCATCGAGGACTTCGCTACACCAGATAGGCCCACAAGCCTCGTAGAATCCGATATCTTCAGGAGTTCGAACATCGTCAAGGTCACTGATTTTCCGTGCTTTGAACCCTAGTTTGTCGTCGTAGCCCTCGTCCGGTCCCGCCATCAAAACAGGCGTGAACGCTCCATCAGCGGTGACTGCGTCACCAGCATCCCTTGCGAAAACTTCCCCTCGCTCTACTCGTTCAAAGTTCTCTCCTTCGAACGAGTAGTCTGGCTCTTCAACCGATGAACAGATGATGTGCCAATCTGGGTCGGCTAATGATGCAGTTCCTTCCTCGAAGACTCCATTTGTAATGAGAAAGTTCCGAAGGGCCACGTACGCATTCTCAGTTGCTTCTTGGGTCCCTTTCTCTCCACATTCGATGGACACGCCTGTTACCTCCGAGATGAGTCCGCCTTCTACGATGCTAATGTCCGCGGCGTTAGATACGAGTCCTGTTTTTTCGACGAGGTCGATTAGTTCTGATTGGTCTTCTCTGGGAGTGATGGTTTGTCCCGCGTCGGTAATTTCGAAGCTCTGAACGAGAGCGAAGGGTTCCTCCGTCGTTTCGGTCGAGTGGAGGTCAAGTACTTTGCAATCTGCAAGTTCTTCACGGAGTGGTTCAGCGAGACCTACTTCGTAGTCGTCGGGGTCAACGTCACTATCGTCACTGAAGATACGGTTCAAATTAGCATCGATTTTGCGCGTGTCTTGCTTGACTGCTCTTGGGTTTGCTAGAACGAATTTGACTGGTTTCCTAAAGCCGAGATTTTCCCCGACGGAGAGTAACTTCTCGATTGCTTCTTTCCCGCATTTTTCGTCGCCGTGTTGGCAACAAACTACCGCTATGTCACATTCTTCCGATGTATCTTCCGGGAATACCTCAACAATCGGTTCGTTATCGTTAACCTCGAATATTGGGAACGTGTATCCCACAGTATCTTCGAAATCGATACGCAACTCCTTATACATACGGAAGGGAAGTCGCGGCGGGTCGATTACGACGCTGAGACGGTGTTCGTAATCATCCGTGCTGGCTTTGGGATGGCTACTATCGTCGAGAGTCCATCGCGGATACTTCTCTGGATGGTCTGGAGTATGAATCCAGAGGGGAATGAAAATATTGTGCCCAGCGGTATACCGGGGGAGTTCGCCGCGCATCGTTCCCTGACGAAGTTTGAAGAACTGTTTGTTTACTATCGGTGGATACGCTATCTTCACCTGTTGGTCCGATTCGCCGACTTTTTGCTGCGTAACGAAGGGATTGAGACAGCTTGCCAGATTAGATACCAAACTTTCCTCTCGCCTATCCGATTCTTCGTTCCCATCAATCACTAACGGGTCGTGAGTGTGTAGTGACGTTTCTGATGGTAGTGGTGGTTGAGTATCCCGTCCCTCCGATTCTGGAAGGCGAATATTGTACTTTTCTGGCGGCCACAAGTGCACCCACCAAATAAACGAATCGAATTCGACGTTTCCCAAAATAGCAGTGTAATCCCCGATACCCGGGATTTTCTGTCCACCAAACTCGGAATAGCGGTTGTATCGTATGGCAAGCAAAATCAACTCCTCTTCACCTCTTTCGAGTGTGACTTCCGGTGCTGTTTCCGTCTCTTCACCTCCGACGAGGACTCGCAGATAATAACGGAGCTGGTCCACTATCCACGGAGAACGATTCGGCGGACTTTCCAAATAATCGAATCGTATACCTCGCGATTTTTCGAATTCATCTTCCCAACCTGCCGTCCCGATATCGACGTGTGGGTCGCGTGTCTGTAGATGCACGACGTGAATGTCCCTCCCGAGTAACCGAAATTGAAGAAGAGAACGTAACCAGTTCCGTTCAAAGTATCCGATAATGATACCAAGTACAGTCAGAATTAGTATCACTATTTCGTAGCTACTGAACCGAATTTGGAGCGGAGCCAAAACATTTGAAGTTACCATACCTGAAGACACGCTGTATCGAGAATTAAAACTAGTACGTAGTCCAGAGTGTATCTCCCGTAAAAATTTACTATCCTTCACTAGTGGTTTTCTGTTGCGCGTCTCTACGACAGTATCGCTACTACCTCAATCGGGGGAGAGTAGAGACTCACGGTCACCGCCAACTCGAAGTGAGCACGTGGTGGTCAGCAGAAATAGAGCGAAATCGGAGACGCCCGAACGGTCGGTCCGTCAGAACGTGATAATCTCGTAGTCGTCGTCGACGAGCGACCGGATGCTGGGGTGGCCCTCGTGCTCGTCCAGCGTCACGACGCCGGCGTCCTGTATCGCGTCGTCGACGCCGAACGCGCCGGCGCAGTAATCACAAGCGGACGCGCTCTCGCTGACCGACGCGTAGAGGTCGTGGTAGTCGTGGTCCTCGTCTTCGAGTTCGGGAATCCACTGGGTTCCTGCGCCGTCGAAGATGAGTTCGAGTTCGTCGCCGTCGTTCTCGGCGAACTCTTTCGCGGCTTCGAGACCGTTGACGACGCGACCGTTGTCGGCGTGCGATTCGGTACCGGCCAGAATCACGATAGCTGCTTTCGCCATAACGACCTACGGTTGGGCCGTGATACGTAAGTACCGGATGACGACGGCCATTCCGGCCGCGACCGAGAGATTTCCCCTTCAAAACCGACCTAGCACAACAGAACAGGGTTACGTACCTCGGCAGGCGAGGTATTTTCGGCGCGGAACTGTGTCACCGATAACCCGTCATCGAGGAGGACCGATGTCGCCCGAATCTCCGAGGTGTCGTCTGTGGTGTTATCTGGTACACTTTAGAGAGGCAAATACCCGATTCTCCATCGAGGACACGTGCCTGTCTTTCCGGCCAGTGCGGTGGCAATAGTACTCAACTGTGGCGAGATGGAAACGCTAGGCGGATGGTCGGGACACTAACGCAGGCGCTCTCGTACACGAAGCTGGCGGTCGTGGCCGGACTCGTCGGAGGGTTAATCGCCGTCTTCCGACCGCCCGGCCCGTACATGGAGAGTAACGTCCAGCACTTAGCCGCGGGCGTGCTGTTCTTCGCGGGCTTCCTCCTGATTTTCCTCATCGATATAGTACACTGACGGCGGACAGGACGGAGAACCACCGAACTCACCACTCCGCGAGCGCGCGGCGACCGTGAGTCGACGAGAGGACGAGGAAGAAGGTCACGACGCCGCTCAACGCGGTGGCCCCGCCGAGGAAGAACACCCACTCCATCCCGACCGCGCTCATCAGATACCCGCCGACCATCGGCGCGATAATCGCGCCCGGACGCCAGACGATGGACCGAATCCCGAAGCTACTCGCTATCCCTTCGCCCTCGCCCTCGTCGGCGAACAACGCCATGCTCGCTGGTTCGCGTAAACTGTCGGCGACGCCGAGGAGACCGTTCAACAGCACGACAACCAGATACGCCGGAGAAACGTCGCCGAGTGCGGGGATGGACGTTGGGAAACCGAGCGTCGAACCGATGGGTTCGGCGAAGGGGATGACGAGTGCCACGAGTCCGTACGCGCCACCGCCGACGAACACGAACAGGGCGCGACCGTATCGGTCGGAGAGTCGCCCAGTGTACGGTTGACACAGCATGTTCGTGAACTTCTCGGCGGCGATGACCGTGCCGACGACGAACGCACCGAGTCCGAGACCGCCGCGGACGGCCGAGACGCCGACGTATATCGGCACCCACTTCCGGACGAGGGTGACCGCGACCGCGTACTGCGCGCGGAAACTCGTGAGCGTGAGAATCCGCCGATTCACCGCGAGGTCGAACAGCGCGAACCCCGACATCGAGGTCTCGTCCGGGTTGATGAAGACCCAGACGCCGAGGAACGCGACTGCGAGCAGTAGGGCGAGAACGGAGAAGACCGGCGTGAACCCGAACTGCTGGTAGAGCAGACCCGCTCCGAGCGTCCCGATGATTCCGGCGGCCATCCGCCACGAGTTGTACTTGCCGATGACGTTGGCTCGCTCCCCGTCCGGGGCGAGTTCGCTGACGAGGGCGAGACTGATGAGACCGGTCCCGACGATGCCGAGACCCTGCAACGTTCTGGCGGCGATGAAGCCGAGACTCGACGAGATTAACCCGAACAGGACGTAGGCGCTGATACTGGTCGCGAGGGCGATTAACAAAATCGTTCGCTTATCGTAGCGGTCGCCCGCCCAACTGAGCGGGACGATGGCGATGGCGCGACCGACCGACAGCGCGGTGATGAACAGTCCCACGGCGACGCCCGACGGGTCGAGGACGTCGATATACGTCGGAAGTAAGGTGAGGATGGTGATGAAGCCGAGACTGCCGGCGAACCGAGTCACGTAGAGCGAGTAGAATTCGGCCTGCTCGGAGCCCATGTGTCGGCCCCGTTTTCCGTAGAGTGGAAAGTGACTTCTGGTTTCTCTGTCTGGGACGTCCGTCGGCATTACGAAGTTGGTGGTGATTCAATTTGGTCTTCCTGCCACCGTCGGGAAGTCGGACCATCGGGGGCATATCGGTGTTCGAGTAGTGGCGTCTCAGCGCCCGTTCGAGAGGTGGACTGCTCGACAAACTCGGTGTGAGGGATGGCCCGAGGATTTTTCGGGGTATCCGTTATTCTTGCCAACGGTAGAACAGTATGTGTACGAGCGTAGCCAATTCGTCAGCAACACAGTCACCGTCTCGTGGCAAATCTGAGGTGAGCGCGAGTGGCTCGGGATAGCGGAACACTCTCGACGCTGGTCTCTTGGGTGCGAACGACCGACTGGTTGTGGATGATTATCGGTGGCTTCTACCTGCTCGCCTATCTCTTCTGGTACATCCCGGCACTGGCGAAACTGCCTCGAAGCGTGCGGAATCCGCCCGAACAGTTCCCCTGGCACTGGCCGCTCGACTTCGTCAGTACCGGACTCTCCGGCGGAGTACTCGTCGGATTGGGCTTCCGGCGAGCGACAGCGTTCACCGACGAAACGAGAGACGGCGAACCGGGACGTCGAGAGTCGGAGTAAGCCCCTCAGCGCGGTGCAATCCGCGAGGTGAGTCCCGTGTCCCCCTGTTCTTCCTGTCGGAGCTTCGCCCGTAGGTAGAGTGTCGTCATCGTCAGTCCGGCGACGACCAGTGCAACCACGCCCAGTAGGAATTCGAGCCGTGCAGTCATGACCTCACCAACCTACGAGACGGATTACAAAAAAGGCCGGCCCTAGGTACGAATATCGGAGTCCGTTCTGTACGATTCTCCTCGGGCCAGATAGCAGGAACCGGCCGACGCGTCCGTCCAAATAGAATCGACCCCGGATAGTTCATCTCGCCGCATCGACTATCCACCCGACCGTTCCAACCAGAACTAGGAAAAGTCCCACCACCGACGTCCCCGGTTCGGGGAAGACGAACAGTATCACACCGACGACGAGGAACAGCGTAACGAGTCCCTCGTCTACCCGGCTCTCGTCTCTGTCGTCGCCCCTCCCCGCTCTGGCGTCGCCGCTCTCGTCGCCGACCTCCGCGTCGTCGTCGCCTCGACCGAACCGGTAGGGCCATTCCAGTCCCCATCCTCCCCACGCGGCCCACTCGTACGGGGATACGTGCTCGTCGTATCGGTCTTTGGGTCCGGTATCGTCGGGGATTTCAGTTCGGTCTCCGCGAGGAGTATTGTCATTCGTCCTCATACTGCACAGTACCTCCGTGAGACGGTTAGGATTGCTGGCACGCGTATCCGAAATCAGTGGTCCGAGCGTGTCCCGTCGGTCGACGGAGGTCGTTCGTTCGGCCCGAGTGGGACCGTCCGCCGCGAGTCACCGGCGCGTCAGGGGAGGTACTTCCGCTCGCAGGTCCGACAGACGCGCATACCGTACTCCATGCTGGTGGTCGTATTCGACTGGCACAACTCGCACTCGGTGTGACGGCTATCGCTATCGCCGGACGCCCACGGCCAGTCGTTGGTCTCGGTGCTCCGAGGTCCGAACGTGCCACTAGCGGAGTTTGGTCCGTTCACGGCATCGGGAGTAGGCGATGGAGACGGAAGAATCGCGTGGCCATCGTCGATAGATGACGGCACGTCCTCCGCTACGATTCCGGTGTATCTCCTCCGCTACGATTCCGGTGTATCGACCACGTCGGCGTCGGTCACGCCGCGTCCGTCGAACTCCGTGACCAACGCGTCGAGTCGGTCCGGGTCGTCCGCGCCGGGAAGGCGGCGGTCCGCGGTCAGGCAGTCGGCGTCGAGGTTCAAGCGGTCGCAAACGCTGTCGGCGGTCGATTCCGCCATCCGGCGGTACGTCGTCAGTTTCCCGCCGACGACGCTCGCGAAGTTCTCGACGCCGTCGGCCGCGTGGTCCAACTCGAAGAACCCGCGGGAGATACCGCGGCCCTCGCGTGCGTCCTCGTCGGGAGCGTACAGCGGACGAACGCCCCACCACGTTCGGCGCGTCGGCGCGTCGGCGACCGGCGGAAGCATGGCCGCGCACTCCGCAACCGTGTCCGAGACCTCCCACGCTTCGGTCGAGTAGTCGTCGGGGTCCGCCACGCTGACGCTGGTGGTTCCGAGGACCACCTCCGAGTCGTGTGGCACGATGATGTCTCCGTCGTCTGGTTTCCGACAGCGGTTCAACACCGGACCGAGGCGGTCGTACTCGACCGAAACCATCACGCCCCGAGTCGGCCGCATCTCGACGGTGACGCCGGCCATCGCAGCGATTCGTTCGGCCCACGCCCCGGTCGCGTTGACGACGTAGTCCGGTTCGATTCGTTCGTCCACGGACCCGCCGACGTCGACCGCAGTGATGCGCCCGTCGGCGACGGTCATTCCTTCGACCGGGGCGTGAGGGTGAATCGTCGCCCCGTGGTCGCGGGCGTCGGCCGCGTTGGCGGCGACCAGTCGCGACGGGTAGACCACGGCGTCGGGCACTCGCATCGCCCGCTCGACGTCGGGCGACAGGTCCGGGACGACCTCTCTGGCGTCGTCGCCGTCCAGAACAGTCGTCGGGATACCGACCGCCTGGCAGGCATCTCGTTTGGTCTCGAAGTACTCGGGGTCGTCGCCGGCGAGTTGCACGAACAACCCGCCCGTGTCGCGGAGACAGTCTCCCGCGATTCGCTTGAGAACGCGGTTCTCCCGGATACACTCCTCGGCACCGACAGGGTCGGATTCGGCGTAGCGTGCCCCGCTGTGTAACAGACCGTGCGAACGACCGGACGTCCCGCTGGCGAGTCCGCCGCGGTCGACGAGCGTGACGGTTACGCCACGTAGCGCGAGGTCGCGGGCGATTCCGGCCCCGGTTGCACCGCCACCGATGACGAGGACAGTCGTCGACTCCATACGTTCGGTTCGGGTACGCAGGTAAGTTCTTGACGGCGAACTCGACGGCTACCGCCGACCGTCGGTGGAATCGTGTCTTTCCAAGGAGGGCGTCTCCGAACGAATAGTCGCCGTCCGTTCACCGCCACGCTCATTACGTCGAGACTCGAACGCGAGTAAACGACGAAAAAGTCGAACTCCTCTACTTTCACCCACGAGACGTGGGGAGTGATGAAAGCTGTCGCCGCGTCCGTCCTCCCCGACACTGCAGGGTGGCGTTCGAAGAGTCTGATAAAACGGTACGAACGACGGAGGGTGATGGCCGAAAGTGGCAGATACCGACGCGTGAATCTGGCGAACTACTGCCGAGAGATTACTATCGGAGGAGGGATTAACCGGCTTTTGAGCGGTTTACGCCCGGAAGCCTCACAGTCGTGGTTCGTGTGGTGCCTTCACTCTTGTAGCTATCCGGAGTGACAGTACCTTTTTCGTCGTCGGGACGCTTTGTTCTGTATAATGAGACGACCGAACCTGTGGGCCGAGGGACCGCGGAGTTACGGTAGCAGGAGGGAGTTCCATGAGTGAGCGCACCTCCCCGCCCGCAGCGGTTGGCGAGCCGGTGTCCATCGAGACCGGACTCGAAGCGCTCCAGTCGGGGGCGGAGTTCACCGGTCCCGTCGAGAAACTCGGCGGCCACCATTGCAACGACCACTTCGCACAGGTATACGAGACCGACGCCGAACGGTTCGCGGCCGCCGTTCCGTTCGTCCGGCACGGACTCGAACGGGACGAGCGCGTCATGTACGTCGTCGACAAGAGCAGTGAGGCGGCGGTGACAGCGGCGCTCCTCGACGCGGGTATCGACGCCGATACCGCGCTCGACACCGGTCAGCTGTCGTTCCACACCGTACAGGACACTTATCTGCGGAACGGGTCGTTCGACCCCGACGAGATGGTCGATTTCTACGCCGAGACCGTCGGGGAAGCCACCGAGGAGTACGAGGCGTTGCGAATCGTCGCCGAGACGACGTGGCTTCAAGACGACGCCACGACCGTCGAGCAGTTCATGGAGTACGAGGCGAAGGTGAACGACCTGTTCGCCGACGAGGACTGTCTCGCGCTCTGCCAGTACGACCGGACCGGATTCTCACCGGAAACCGTCCGAAACATCATTCAGACCCACCCGCATCTCATCTACGACGGTGCAGCGTGCCACAACTTCTACTACACGCCTCCCTCGGAGTTCTTCGGTCCCGACGAACCCGCTCGCGAGAACGAGCGGATGCTCCGGACGCTCCGGGACCGGACCGTGGCGAAGAGCAAACACCGACGGCGCGAGCGGTTCCTCGAAGAACTCTACGAGATTACGGCCGCCACCGACCGCGAGTTCGACGACAAGTTGCAGGCCGTCTTCGAACTCGGGTGTGAGTGGTTCGACCTCGAACTCGGCGCGATTGCCGCCATCGAACCGGACAGCGACCGATGGGAAGTCGAAGCGGTCAGCGCCAGCCACGAGCACCTCGCTCCGGGAATGCAGGTCGACCTCTCGGAGACCTACTGCCGGGTCCCCGCCGCCTGCGACGGGGGTGACGCCGTCGGCCAACCGGTAACAATCACCGACCCGGTCGATAGCGGGTTCGAGAACGCGACCTGTTTCACCGAGTTCGGCGTGGAGGCGTACCTCGGAACTCGCATTCCCATCGACGGCGCTCTCGACCGGACGTTCTTCTTCGTCTCCGAGGAACCGCGAGACGACGTGATTACCGACGAGGAACGTACGTTCCACCGACTGATGTCCCAGTGGGTGAGTTACGAACTCGAACGCCGCGAGCAGGAACGATTCCTGCGCGAGGGGTACGAGATAACGTCCGACCCTACGCTCGGTTTCGACGAGAAGTTACAGGCGTTGTTCGACCTCGGGTGCGAGCGGTTCGGACTCGAACTCGGCGGGATGGCCAAAGTCGATTCCGACGCCGACCGGTTCGAAGTCGAACATGTGAGCGATGACCACGACCACTTCGAGTCCGGGCTTTCGCTCCCACTCTCGGAGACGTACTGCACCGTGGCCACCGACGTCGGTGCGTGGGAACCGTAACCGACCCCGTGGAGGACGGGTACGACGATACGCACGTCCACAACGAGTTCGGCATCCAAGCGTATCTCGGCACCTACATCGAGGTCGAAGGCGACTTCGACCGGACGTTCTTCTTCGTCTCCGAGGAAGCGCGCAATAGGCCGTTCTCGGAGGACGAACAGACATTCCAACGGTTGCTTGGCCAGTGGGTGAAGTACGAACTCGAGCGCCAGCAACGCGAACGGTTCCTGCGGGAGAGCTACCGTATCACGTCCGACCCCGACCTCGAATTCGAGGCGAAACTCGACCAGTTGCTCGAGTTGGGCCGCGAGCAGTTCGGTCTCGAGATGGCGGGACTGAACCAGCTCCCGTCGTGGAACGGGCCGTTCCGACTTGAGAAGGGCATCGGTCTCGGCATCGACGCCGACGAGGAACTCTGGTCCGACCCGGACGTCGGGTGTTTCTGTCGGCGAACCATCGAGCAGGACGAACCGGTCAGTATGCAGGACGTCAGCGGGACCGACTGGGCCGACGACTCGGTTCATCAAGAGTTCGGCCTGACGAGTTACCTCGGAACGAAGGTGTCGAGCGGAGCCACGCCGTACGGAACGCTCTGGTTCGGAAGCACGGAAGCGCGCGACCGCCCGTTCGCCGAGACCGAGCAGACGTTCATCGAGTTAATCGGCCAGTGGGTCTCCTACGAACTGGACCGCCGCGAACACAAACAGGACCAGCAGGAACTGTACAGAATCACCGCCGACCCCGACCTCGATACCGAGAAGAAAATCGACGAGTTGCTGGAGCTGGGATGCGACCGTCTCGATTTGCCGGTGGGGATGCTGACCCGCAAGCGCGACGAGTCGTTCGAGATTAAGCGGATGCACGGTGAACACCCTCAACTCGGTGAGGGGTCGTACACCCCGCCGTTGACCGACAACTACTGTCGCCAAGTCGTAGACACCGGTTCGACGGTCAGCGTCGCCGACGCCGCGGCCGCAGGATGGGACGGAGACGCACTCTATCACGAGTTCGGTCTCGAATGCTACGCCGGAGTGCAACTGACCGTCGGCGATGACGCCTACGGCACAATCTGTTTCACGGCACTGTCACCGCGTGACGTGGATTTCACCGACGCCGAGGAGACGTTCCTCGAACTGATGGGACAGTGCGTGAGTTACGAACTCGAACGGAATCAGCGAGAGGACCAACTCCAGCAGAAGAACGACAGGTTGGAGAGTTTCGCCAGCATGCTCGCCCACGAACTCCGGAACCCGGTGGCAATCGGCCAAATATACAGCCAACAGCTACCGGGCGAAGGGGACGCGGAGGCGGTCGAGTACGTCACGGAGGCGTTCGACCGCATCGAAGACATGGTCGACGTCATGTTGGTGTTGACGCGGGGTCGCGAAGCGGTCGAGAAGGAAACGCCGGTCGAACTCGCAGACGTTGCAGCCAAGGTGTGGAACGACGTTGATGCTCCGGACACGACGCTCGACATAACGGTCGAGCACACGATAGACGCGGACGAAACGTACATGCGACACCTCTTCCGGAATCTCCTCGACAACGCGGTCGAACATGGCGGCAGTGATGTCACGGTCGGTGACCTCCCCGACGGATTTTACGTGGCCGACGACGGCACTGGGATTCCGCCCGAAGACCGGGATGCGGTCTTCGACGAGGGATACACGACCACGGCGGACACCGGCGGAACCGGACTGGGACTCGCGTTCGTCCGGAAACTCGCGGACGTGTACGAGTGGAACTGCGCCGTCACCGAGAGCGCGGACGGCGGAGCACGGTTCGAGTTCCGGAACGTCACGTGAGCGTTCCCGAATACGGGCCGGGACTCTGATGATATAACTCGAGGAACACCAACTACGTCCTCTCTCGGAGTCGATTAGACCGCGTCTTCCTTGTCGAGTTCGTTGCACGCCTCGAAGACGACGTCGGGTTCCATGTCGAGTTCGTGGGTGTAGTAGTAGCCTCCGCTCTGGCCTTTGTTCACTTCGTGACGGATGAGGAATCCGAGCATCTGGAGGTCGGAGAGGTGGTTCTGGATGCTCTTGAGCGTCGTGAGCGGGTCGTCGCCGCGTTCGTCGGCGATACGCTGGTAGGTCTTCATCACGTCTTTCGTCCGAACGGGCGTGTCGCCGTTGTGTTCGATGTGCGCCACGGCTTCGAGGACGTGTCGAGCGTGTAACGACTGGTCGGCGATTTTGTCGCGGAGACGGCCGCGTTTCACCTCTTCGCGGGCGCGGTCGATGTGGTCGTCTTCGATAGTCGTCGCGTCTTCGCGTTCGGCTATCTCCCCGCCCTTCCGGAGCAGGTCGATGGCCTGCCGGGCGCTCCCCGTGTCTTGAGCGGCGAGCGCGGCGGCTTTCCCGACCGCACCGTCGGTGTAGCCGTCGTCGACGAGCGCTTTCTCGGCGCGGTCGTAGAGAATCGTCCGGAGTTCAGTCGCGTCGTACGTCGAGAACGATATCTCCTCCTCGCGGAGAGTATCTTTGACTTTCGAGGAGAGCTGATTTCGAAAGGTGTAGTTGTTACTGATACCGATGACGCCGATTCTGGCCGCGTCGAGGTGTCCGTTCGCTCGCGCTCGCGGGAGTTCGTACAGCAGGTCGTCGGCTTCGGCGAGGTGGTCGATTTCGTCGAGGACGAGAGGTGAGTACCGCCGACGCGTTCTAACTGCGCGTACAGTTCTTCGCGGGCGTCGGCAGTCGATAACCCCTTCTTCGGAAACTGTTTCTCGTCTTCGGGCAGGAGTTGATTGACGAGAGAGCGGACTGCCGAGAACACGGTGTCGTCGTTGCAGTTGTGTCGATGGACGTAGAGGGTGTCGGCCTGCTCGCGTTCGCGGGTTGCTTGTTGGAGTTCGTCGAGGACGTACGTGGTAACTGCGGTCTTGCCCACGCCCGCTTTGCCGTAGAGCATCACGTTCGATGGGTTTCGACCGAAGAGGACGTCTTTCAGTGCGTCTTTGTACTCCTCAATTTCGTCTTCTCGTTCGAGGATGGTGTCTGGTTCGTACTCCTCTTCCAGTACGGTCTTGTTTGCGAAGAGGGTTTCAGTTACCTCGTCGAACAGCCCGGCCATGAGTATAGATGGACATTTCTTTCCTCCCACATAAAGGTACGGTTCGAGTGTTTCGATTGTTCGTTTTCTATAAGTAGTATAGAGAGAGTACGTTTCGAGTGTTCCGGCGTAGATTGTGTATGTGAGAAGGCTCTAACATCGACTTGCCGCTACCCAAAGATATAAATTATAGTTAGAAGTAGGTGTGGCGCAGACATTCGAAACGTACTCTCTTTGCTCGCGGTAGAATCGGTTCCTCCGCTTCGCACCTCATCCTCGAATGGAACACTCGAAATGTACTCTCTCTTTCTCTATCTTCCCACTCCTTCTTTACCTGTAAGTCCATTTTCCACTTCTGTCCGCCTTCTTTCTTCTTCTGCTTCTCTGTTCTTCTGCTCTTCAATACTTCCATTTCTCAATACCTCCATCTCTCCATCCCTATATTCCCCCATTCTTCTATCCTGTCACTCCTCCATCCCTCAACTTCTTCACTCCTTCAACCCGCTACCCTTGGTCGAACAACGACTTCTCTGAACACTCGAAACGTACTGTCTCTCTTCGAGTGATGGACTGGCCGCTAAGTGGTCGTCTCTGAACACTCGAAACGTACTGTCTGTCTCCCCCTACGAGAATCCGTACGACTGGAATCCGTGTAAGTCGAGAACCATTCGTCGTGGAACACTCGAAATGTACTCTCTGTCTCTCCTCGCCTGCAGAGCTACCACCCACCACGACCTGAACACTCGAAACGTACTGTCTGTCCGTGGCCCGGACTCGACCCCACGCAAAGTTCGACAGACGAGTTCGACCGGCGTCGCGACACCACGGAACACTCGAAACGTACTCTCCCGCGAGAATATCCCCCCAGCGTTCGAGCACCTCGTCTAAGCCTCCGTAAATTGGTACTCGAACCGACTTTGCTACACGATGGCGCTCTCGTGGTTTAGTGGATGCCCATGGCTTCGATTTGTTCCTGATACCGGTTCCGTATCGTGACCTCGGTGACTTGGGCTACGTCGGCGACCTCGCGTTGGGTCTGCTTCTCGTTACAGAGCAGCGACGCGGCGTAGATTGCGGCGGCGGCGAACCCCGTCGGCGACTTCCCCGAGAGCAGGCCCTGTTCGGCGGTCTTGTCGATGATTTCGTTCGCCTTCATCTTGACCTCCTCGCTGACGCCGAGTTCGGAGGTGAACCGTGGTACGTACTCCTTGGGGTCGACCGGTTCCATCTTGAGGCTGAGTTCCTTCGAGACGTATCGATACGTTCGACCGATTTCCTTCTGCTCGACCCGGGATACCTCGGATACTTCCTCCAGACTCCGCGGGATGCCCTCTTGGCGGCACGCAGCGTAGAGGCAACTCGTGGCGACGCCCTCGATGGACCGACCGCGAATCAGGTCCTCGTTGAGCGCCCGCCGATAGATGACCGACGCCACCTCTCGGACCGACCGCGGGACGCCGAGCGCCGAGGCCATGCGGTCGATTTCGCTGAGTGCGAACTGGAGATTACGCTCGCCCGCGTCCTTCGTCCGGATACGCTCCTGCCACTTTCGCAGGCGACTCATCTGACTCCGCTTCTCCGAGGAGAGCGACCGACCGTAGGCGTCCTTGTTCTTCCAGTCGATTTGAGTCGTCAGGCCCTTGTCGTGCATCGTATTGGTGGTGGGCGCACCGACTCGACTCTTGCTCTGGCGTTCGCTGTGGTTGAACGCGCGCCACTCCGGCCCCCGGTCGATGGTCTGTTCCTCGAGGACGAGACCGCAGTCCTCACAGACAATCTCGTTGCCATCCCCGCTCGTAACGAGACTGTCCGAGTTACACTCCGGACAAGACTGCGTTTCCGTTTCACCCTCCTCTTCAGAGGTGCGTTCTTCCTCGCTCTCTTGTTGGCGATTCAGGCGAACCATTTAATCGTGTTCTAGTACAGGTTCTCGTCCGTTTAATAAGTACGGTCTGAATGGGGTCGATTGGTTATCACGAAACGGACTCTCGACCATTCGTTCGAGATTGTTCGTGACAATCTCTTGGCCACGCCGCTCGTGACATCTCAAATACAGAGGCAGAGGGTCGAACTCAGCATGCATACGAAACGCCGGAATATATATTAATTCACTAAGAAACAAATTAAAGTAGATATGTTGTGATATAGAAATGCGATGCAAGAAAATAGCGAAACGAACACGACGCGACGCGACGTACTGAAGCGCGCCGCCACGGCCGGTGTCGTCGGTCTCGGTGGCACTGCACTGGCGAGCGGTACCGCAGCGGCGAAGCCAGCCGTCGATTGGGAACCGGCAGATTCGAGCAACTTCACGGCAGCGGACCGCGGCGCTGGCAAGATAGACTGGATTGTCATCCACACCGTACAGGGGTCGGCCAGTAGTGCGGTCAACTGGTTCCAGAACCCCGACGCCAACGTGAGTGCCCATTACACCGTCTCCGAAGGCGGCCACAAGTACCAGAGCGTCAGCGACATCAACATCGCGTGGCACGCGGGCGGGTCGAACTACAACACGTACTCGGTCGGCATCGAACACGGCGGGTACGTCAGTGAGACCTACGAGGACGCGCAGTACCGGGCGTCGGCCAAACTCACCAGTTGGCTCTGCGACCAGTACGGGGTCCCGAAGCAGCACCCGTCGAGCGTCCCGTACGACGCGAAGAACCCGGCTAACGGCGGTGTCATCGCCCACTCTCAGGTCCCCGAAAGCACGCACACCGACCCCGGCGCTAACTGGGACTGGGGCTACTACATGGACCTCGTCCGGTCGTACTGACCGCGACACCGTCTCGGTCGAACTATTTCGTGACGAAAACGACGACCCCCGGGATTCATCGTCACCGACGAGTATCGCGTTCCGAGTCCGACCTACGGAGCTACGGACCGAGTTACTGGCAATCCCGGCGACGCTTCAGCAACTCCGGCACCGAGCGTAGAAATGAGAGAAACGTCATTTGACGCGCTACAGTTCCGACGTATCATCGACTGAGACAGACCAGACTGATGTTCGAGAAGTTCGATACTTAGGTGTCATTGAAAGTAGCTTGTTACTGTTCTCCGAGATTCACTGTTCACCGGCCGACAGGAGGAGTAACGCAAGTACGACAGGACTTTTGGCCCACGTAGTAGATAGTCTCACGTATGAATTCTACGGACGAACTGCTAGACACGGCCCACCTCTCGGTCGAGAACGTCGGCGGTATCGCGGAGACGGAACTCACCTTCCGTCGCGGGGTAAACGTTCTCACCGGCCGTAACGCGACGAACCGTACGTCGTCGCTTCAGGCACTCATGGCCGTTCTCGGTAGCGACAGGGCGACTCTGAAGGCCGACGCCGAGCGCGGGCACGTGGAACTCACTATCGGCGACGACACGTACACGCGGACGCTTACGCGGACCGATGGCGACGTGGTCATGACGGGCGAACCACTGGCAGATACCTCCGTCCTCTCGGACCTCTACGCGTTCTTGCTGGAGAACAACGAGTCGCGGCGCGCGGTCGCGCGGGGCGACGACCTTCGAGAGGTCATCATGCGGCCGGTCGATACCGACGAGATACAGGCCGAAATCGACAGACTCGAACGGGAGAAACGCCGACTCACCGACGACCTCGAATCGCTCTCCGACCTCGAACGGCGACTGCCCAAACTCGTCGAGGAGGAGACGCGCCTGGAACGCGAACTCGAAGAGACCAGCGAGCAACTCGAAGTGAAGAAGGCCGAAATCGACGCTTCGAACGCAGACATCGAGGAGACCCGCGCGGAGAAAGACGAGTTGGAAGCGAAACTGGAGGAGTTACAGGCCGTCCGGTCGTCGCTCGAAGACACCCGCCACGACATCGAGACCAACCGCGAGAGCATCGAGCGTCTCCGCGAGGAACTCGACGAGTATCGAGAGCGCAAGGAACAACTGCCCGCCGCACCGGCCGAGCGAATCGACGAACTCGACGCGGAGATAGACCGACTTCGACGACGGAAACGGGACCTCGAATCCGACATCACCCAACTGCAGAGTATCATCCAGTTCAACCAAGATATGCTGGACGACTACGAGTCGGACGTTCTCGAAACGCTCGGTGATACTGGTGCGGCGAGCGACGACGGTGTGACCGACCAACTGCTCGGCGACCGTCAGGAAGTCACCTGTTGGACGTGCGGGAGCGCCGTCGAACGCGACCAGATAGACTCGACGACCGAGCAGATACGGGAGTTCCAATCGACGAAACGCGACGACCGTCGCGAACTCGAAACCCGGATTTCGGAACTCGTCTCGGAACGTGATGAACTGAAAGACCGATTGCAGACACGCGAACGACTGGAGAACCAAATCGAGGAGTCGGAGTCCGAACTCGCGGACCGCGAAGAGCGTGTCGAGGAACTCCGAATCGAACGCGAGGGTCTCGAATCGGAACTCACGACGCTGAACGACGAAGTGGAGTCGCTGCGGAGCGAAGACTACGACGAGATTCTGGACCTCCACCGTGAAGCGAACGAACTCGAATTCGAGTGCGACCGCCTGAGAGACGAGCTATCGGAGGTCCGCGAGGAGATAGCGCAGGTCGAGAGCCAACTCGACGAACGGGAGTCGCTCGAAGCGGAGCGAGACGAAATCGACGCGGACCTCGAAGAGCTTCGGACCCGGGTCTCCCGCATCGAACGGGAGGCCGTCGAAGCGTTCAACCGGCACATGGAGGAACTGCTCGACGTTCTCGACTACTCGAACCTCGACCGCATCTGGCTCGAACGGACCGAGACCGACGTCCGCGAGGGACGGCGGACGGTCTCGAAGACGACGTTCGACCTCCACGTCGTTCGTAGCACCGAGTCGGGCACCGCCTACGAGGACACCATCGACCATCTGAGCGAGAGCGAGCGCGAGGTGACTGGTCTCGTGTTCGCGCTCGCCGGATTCCTCGTCCACGACGTTCACGAACGAATTTCGTTCATGCTGTTAGACTCACTGGAGGCAATCGACTCCGAGCGCATCGCAGCGCTCGTCGAGTACTTCGAGTCCTACGTCGATTACGTGGTCGTCGCCCTCCTCCCCGAGGACGCCGACGCGCTCCCGGACGATTACGAGCGACTCACCGACATTTAGCGGAAACTGCAGGCTCTTTTACCTGAAATTCCACGTTTCCTTCGAAACACGCCGACCACATTACACTCCGTCGCTGTGATTCGACCCCGTAGGGAGAAAGTCCCGACCCCCGTTACGGACCCCGAAGCTCCCGGCGTTTGTACAGGTACGCGGGAATTATCAGGACAGGGAACAGCAGCGTCCCGACGAGGTAGAGGCCGACGTCGGGTTGCCAGCCGGTGGTTACGTCTTCGAGATACTGCGAGTCGAGATACATCGTAATCGGGCCGAGGAGGTATCCAGCGACGAGGAACGTGAGAGACAATTTGTAGAGTCCGACGACCAGCAGTACCGCCGAGAGATAGACGCCGTAGTGCCAGCGACTCCAGTGTTCGGAGTGGGTATCGAGTTTCTCGACGGTCGCTTCGGAGTCCCCGCCGTAGGCGAGAGTGTCCGTCCAATCGGTCGCCTCCTCCGACTCCTCGTTGCGGGGACTCCCTTGGGGTGCCATATGCTCTCAAGGAGGTGTGCGGACAAAAGGTTTCGTTCTGAAAGCGAGCGATAGGCCGATGCATCACTCCATACAAACAAAAGTAGTTAGAATACGGTTCGTTCGGACCGGCACACCGATTATTCGATTATCGGGCATCATCGAGCGTAAATAAAGATATAAGCAAACGAACTGCGGACCGTACGATTCAAAAATTCTGGAATGATATTGCTACAATACGGAATATTAACATTGGAATCCGGTACAAATCCGGTCTATATTTCGACCTATGTCGTACTTAACAGCGATTAGGTTGCAATATCACGAATAAAATGAGTGAGTCCCTCGACCCCAGTATTTACAACTATTTATAATTGTTGCGGGTGGTCGAACGAACCCTCGCGTAACCAAACAACCTCGTTCGGCGTAAATTTCATCTTCCCCAACCAACGCGGAACCTATCCGCCGACGGACTACTTTTCACAGTCACACCCGCGTTCGGTCAGCAGTTCGACGATACCACGTTGCGTCCCGCAGTCCTCGCAGAAGACGTTGACGTCGACGAAGACGTCGAAGTCGCCCACCGATATCAGACCCTTGTCGGAGAGTTTCCGTAGACTCTGCTCCGAGACGGCGGTCAATCGACTCTGTAGCCGTTGCACGCTGTCGAGGGTCTTCTCCACACGTTCGCGCTCTCCGGTCCTGGACTGCCACTCGACGTCACGGTACTCCGTGAGATAAGTGTGGACCGCCTGGTGGGAGACGAAGTTCCGTTGCAGTTCCTCGACCGCCACGCCCTCGCGTCGGAGCGTCGATTCGGCCTCCGTTTTATTACCCGCGCTCGTCTCGTCGTCGGTCAGGAGCCGGTAAAAGTTCTCGACTTCGCCGTCGAGGGGACTCATCCCGGCGTCCTCCATCGCCGTCCGAAGCAACGCTTGATTCAAGTGGTCCGCCAACTCGCGCAAACTCCGCTGGTCGTCGCCTTGGTCGGTCCACGACGCGACGAGTTCGTCGCCGGTTCCGTTCAAGCCGTACTCCCTGATGACGCGGGCAACTTTACTCCGGCGTCCGGTCGACGTTTGCTCGGTCTCCTCGTCGGATTCCATTTCTGGTTGCTCTACGTCGTCTAGATAAAAAAAGGTACGCAGTTACGATTCGACGCCTCTCTACCGACGCATCGAAACCGCGTAACCGTGGTGTATCGGAGAATCACTGGGCTGGTCGTAGTTTCAGATACGAAACCGAGGCTCGATACGCGCCTTTCCGCGAAATTGCCGACTGTCGCTCCCGAAACTTTACCTTCCGGGGCGTTATCTGTCCACTCCAATGTCGGACTTCGACGATACGAACTGGACGAACCCCGCCAAAATCGACCGACCGTACGAAGGAATCGAACGACGCGTCCTCTCGTACACGGACGAACTGATGCTCGTCCATTACACGGTGGCGGAGGGCGCGGTGTTCCCGGAACACGAACACGACGAGACGGTGCAAGCGGTGTTCGTCATCGACGGTTGCATCGAACTCTTCGGCGACCGAGAGGGACGGTTGGCCGCCGGTGACTCTTTCGTCGTCCATCCCGGGGTCCGTCACGGCATCGAGGGCGTCGCCCCTCGGACGCAGTTGATAGACGCCTTCAATCCGCCTATCGAACGCTACCGTGAATAGTCGCTGTGGACGTCGTCGCGGTGTAATCGACCGTGTTACTACGGTCTCGTCGAGAACCTCTCGACACTCCGTCCCTCCTTCCCTTTACAGAGCTATACGCGTAAAGGAATGTGATAAGGTAACAGGCAACTAAAAATCCGAGCGTCAGCAATAATGTAGCGTTCGGGACGTAGCCGTCGGTCGCTGGGATACACCGTATCGGAGCAGTGACTCGACGTCTGCGGAGCGACGGCGTAAAGCGGCAATCGGGTCCGGAACGGTTTACGAGTACTTCAGGTTCAGTTCGAGTTCGTTGGCCGTCCCGAGCAGGAGGTTCGGAATCTCGCTGTCGAACCACTCGCCCTTCATCCGGTGTGTCGGTCCGGAGACGCTGAGCGCACCCACCAGTTCGTCGGTCCCGTCCATGACCGGGACCCCGACCGCGCGCAGACCCTCCGTACTCTCCTCCTTGTTGACGGCGTACCCCTGTTCCCGGATGGTATTCAGTTCCTCGAAGAGTTCGTCTCGGTCCGTAATCGTGTTGTCCGTGAGCGCCGGGAGTCCCCACTGGTCGAGAATCTCTTCCACTCGACTCTCGGGCAGGTTCGCGAGGACGGACTTCCCGGCCGCGGTCGAGTGGAGATAGATGCGATTCCCGAGTCCCGAGTCTGTCCACACCGCCCGTTCGCCCGTCTCCCGGTGGAGGTAGACGCCCCGGCCGTACTCCTCGATGATGAACTGGCAGCGCTCCTCGGTCTCCTCGGCCAGTTGTTTCACCTTCGGCTTTATCAGGTTGAAGGCCTCCCTCCGTTCCTTCACGGCCTCGCCCAGTTTCAGGAACTTGGACCCGACCAGATACTCGTCGCCCTCCTTGACCACGTATCCCATCTCGTACAACGTCGCGAGGTGACTGTGGACCGTGCTGTCGGCCAGTCCGAGGTGGTCTGCCAATTCCGTCACCCGCGCCCCGTCTAACTCTTCGAGACCTTCGATGATGGTGAACGCCGTCTCGGTCGTCTTGACCGTCCGACCGCCCCCGTCATGGTCTATCATACCTATACCAACTTTCTGGCCGGAGCTACTTATAGTTCGGTCCTCACGAACCACGTTTCGGTCCTGAACACCCCTTTTAGTTAAATAGTAATTGGCGAGATAGCGCTAAGATTCGGCTGATGGCCAGTAGGACCTCGATTTAGGTTCGAGGTATTCGATTCGCTGACTGCGAAACCGAATCGGGACCGATACTGTCAATAGATACCACAACACATGCTCGACGAGCGCCACACCGGCTAAAAACCGTGAAAGATGGAGAATGACAAACTCGATACCTACCGCCGTCCGATTCGGCGTCGCCGAATGGACGTCTCAGTCGATATCCTCGGGTTGCGTCCCGACCCCTTCTATCCACCCCGGCGGTTTGGCGGCACTCGGTTGCGCGTGTTCGCGTTTCAACACCATGGGCGTTCGTTCGAGCGACAGGACGAGGTCGTCGTTCTGGTTGTACGCACGCAGTTCGGTCGTAACGATTCCCACGTGGTCCCGGGAATCGCTCTCACGTTTGTCGAGCACTTCGCTCTCGGCGAATATCGTGTCGCCGTGGAACACCGGCGCGTGGTGTCGGATATCGTCGTAGCCGAGGTTCGCCGTGGCGTTCTGTGAGACGTCGATGACGCTCATCCCGACGGCCAAGGCGATGACGAACGTCCCGTCCACGAGGCGCTCGCCGAACTCCGTCTCGGCGGCGTACGCCTCGTTGAAGTGCATCGGGTTGAGGTTCATGCTGACGTTCGTGAACCAGACGTTGTCGGTCTCGGTCACGGTCCGCCCGTAGGGGTGTTTGTAGACGTCGCCCACCTCGAAGTCCTCGTAGAACCGTCCTTGCCATCCCGAGACGAGTCGTCGTGAGTCATCGTCGGTTCGCTCGGGCGCGTCTCGGTCGTCGCTCTCGGAGTCGTCGGTGTCTACCATCGTATCACGGATAGAACTCGCCGAGACGATACTAAAACTTTCGCGCGACCGTCAGTACGAACGTGGGAGTCCGAGCACGTTCTCGCCGATGTAGTTCAGCGCGAGCTGTTGGGTTATCGGGACCAGTCGCGTCAACCGGGCCTCACGGAAGTAGCGCTCGACGTCGTACTCCGTCGCCACGCCGAACCCGCCGTGGGTCTGCACCGCGGCGTCCGCGGCCTCGAAACACGCCTCCGCGGCGAGGTACTTCGACATGTTGGCGCGCGCGCCGATTTCCTCGCTCGACCCGCCCGTCGCGTCCGCGGCGTCGTAGGTCATCTGCTTGGCGGCTTGGACGCGGGCGTGAGCGTCCGCGAGCGGATGCTGGATGGACTGGTTCTTCCCCACGGGTCGGCCGAACACCTCGCGCTCGTTGGCGTACTCGACCCCTCGCTCGACGGCTAACTCACCGAGTCCCACGCACTCGGCGGCGATGACGAGGCGTTCCTCGTTCAGACCGTCCAGCACCTGATAGAACCCTTCGCCTTCCTCCCCGATGAGGTACTCCTCGGGCACGCGGAGGTCCTCGAACCAGAGTTCGTAGGAGTGAACGAACTCGCTGACCGACTTCGATATCTCCTCCATCTCCAGCGCGCCCTGCGCCAGCGCGTCGTCGAGGTCCACGAGGAACATCGAGATACCGCGGGTGGACTTCTCGACGTCGGACTTGGGCGTCGTGCGGGCGACGAGGACGAGATAGTCACTCTGGTCGACCCGCGAAGTCCATATCTTCTGCCCGTTCACGACGTACTCGTCGCCGTCCTTCTCCGCCCGGGTTTCGATGGACGTGGAGTCGGACCCCGCGTTCGGTTCGGTCAGCCCGAACGCTTGTATCGAGGCCTCCCCGTCGGCCACCTTCGGCAGCAGTTCCGATTTCAACTCCTCGCTACCGTACTCGACCAGCGGGACAGTGTTGTAGATACCGCCGTGGACGGCTTGCGCGGCGCTGAACCCGCCGCCGTTGGCCGCTATCTCCTCCATCATCACCACGACCTCGCTCGTCTCCATGCCCGCACCGCCGTACTCCTCCGGAATGAGCGCCGCCATCCACCCGTTGTCTATCAGTTCGTCCACGAACTCGCGGGGATACGTTCCCTCCTGTGCCCGCTCGCGCCAGTACGCGCGGTCGAAGCTGTCGCAGATTTCTCTGATGCTTCGGCGCACGAGGCGCTGCTGCTCGGAGAGCGGGAGAGTGTCCCTGAAGCGATGAGCCATCGCTTGGATGTGGGGCGGCCCGGAGTATAATTCCGAGGGTTACCGAGTCCGGACCAGCGCGTCCACCACCGCGACCCCCGACTCGCGAACCAGCACCGGGTTGAGGTCGAGTTCGTCGAGCGACTCGCACTCCGCCGCGAAGTCGCCGACGCGAGCGAGGAGTTCGGCCAGCGCGCTCGCGTCGCCGTCAGACTGCGCCAAGAGCGCGTCGAGGCGCGTCTCAGCGATAGCCTCCGTCGCCTCCGCCGCCGTGAACGGCGGAACCAGCAACGCCCGCTCGTCGAACTGCTCGACGAGCGTCCCGCCCGGTCCCACCGCGACGAGCGGGCCGAACTCGGGGTCGGTAGAGACCCCCGCCAGCGCCTCCACGCCGTCTTCGACCTGTGACTGGACGAGCACGCCCTCTATCTCGGCGTCGGGGACCGCCTCGCGGACGCTCGACAGTATCTCCTCGTAGGCGTCGCGGGCGTCGGCCGCGCTTCGCACGTCGGTCCGGACGCCGCCGACCGTGGACCGGTGAGGGACGTCGGCCGAATCGACCTTGAGGACGACCGGGAAACCGAGGTCCGACGCGACCGTCGCCGCCTCCTCGGGTCCCTCGACGAGTCGCGTCTCGACGGTCTCGATGTCGAACGCCGAGAGGAGGTCGGCGGACTCGCGCCACGTCAAGGTCCGTCCCGACGGCACCTCGACGTCGCGCCGGTCACTCTCGGACCGCCGGTAGTTCCGCGATGGCCGGTCCGCGAGTCGGTCCCGGTTCGACCCGAACTCGACCAGCGAGGCGAGCGCGTCCATGCACCGACCGGGGTCGTAGAACAGCGGTACCTCCTCGCGAACTCGCTCGTAGGGCTGGGGGTCGTCGAGTTCGTCGGGGTCCTTGCGGCCGGTCCAGAGGAAGAGGACGGGGTCGTCCGCGGCGTCGGCGACCGCGAGCAGGTCGTCGGCGATGTCCTCGGCGCGTTCGTCCACCGCCGAGAGACCGACCGCGAACACGTAGGCGTCGTACGCGTCGTCGCCGAACAGGGCGTCGGCGATTTCGGGGAGGTGGTCCGCGCCGTAGCCTCTGATGTCCACGGGGTTGTGGAGTTCGCCGAAGGTCAACAGCCCCTCCATGTCGAGCAGTCGGCGCTCGGTGTCCCCCTCCAAGGGGGGGCACGTCGAGGCCGCGTTCGCTCGCCATGTCCGCGAGCAGACTCGCCAGTCCGCCGCTCGTGGAGGCGACGCACACCCGGTTCGACTTCGGCGGGTCGAACGCCGCGTGAGCGCTCGCACGCCCGAGCAGGTCGGGGATGTCCGGCACCTGCTGGACACCGACCTGCTCGCAGACGGCGTCCCAAGCTTCGTCGGTGCCGACCAGCGACCCCGTGTGGGACATGGCCGCGCTCTCGGCCGCGTCTGACCCGCCTATCTTGACCGCGAGGACCGGCGTTCCCCCGCGGACGGCGGACTCGGCCGCCTCCATGAATCGTCGGGGCCGGTCGAGTCCCTCGACGTACGCGCAGATGACGTCCACCGCTGGGTCGGCCGCCATGTACTCGACGTAGTCTGTGAGCGTCTGGTCGGCCTCGTTGCCGGTCGAGACGATGTGCGAGAACGCGAGGTCCTCGTCGGCGGCGCGCTCGAAGAAGGTCGTAAACGCCAGCGCCCCGGAGTGACTGACCAGTCCGACGTTCCCCGGTTCCGGCTTCCGTGAGCAGGTGCTGGTCAGCACCGTCCCCTCACGGGCGTTTGCCAGTCCGATACAGTTGGGACCGCACACCCGAACGTCGTGTTCGGCGGCCGCCTCGGCCAGTTCGGCCTGAAGCCGAGCGCCCTCGTCGTCGGCCTCCGCGAACCCCGCGGTGATGACGAGCGCGGCCGGGACGCCCATCTCGCCCGCTGCGGTCACCACGTCCACCACGTACTCCCGCGGCACGCTGACGACCGCCAAGTCCACGACCTCCGGCACGTCCGCGATGGTGTCGTAGCAGGTCCGGTCCCACGCCTCGTCGCGACTCGGATTAACCGGGTAGACCGTCCCGTCGTAGCCGTAGTCGAGGAGGTTGTCCATCAATTGTGAGGAGTACCACGAGTCGGGACTGGCCCCGACGACGGCCACCGACTCGGGCGCGAAAAGCGGGTCGAGGTCGGGCCGCTCGGGGTTCGCTCGGTCACTCGTCACCGCCAGCACCTCCGAACGCTCCGTCGGCGCGCCACTCGTCCAGCGTGGTCTGGTCGCCGGCGACGTCAGCGAACACCTCGTCGGTGTGTTCGCCCAGTCGAGGTGCGGGACTCCGAATCTCGGTCTCGAAGTCGGGGAAGTTGACCGGGTGGCCGGGGAGGACGACTTCGCCCCCGTCGGGGTCGTCGTGTTCTCGGACGAGTCCCCGCGCCTCCGCCTGCGGGTGGTCCACCACGTCGCCGACGTCGTTGAGCGGGCCGTTCGGGAACCCGTGTTCGGTCAGCGCCGAGAGCCAGTGGTCGGTCGAGCGCTTCGCGAACTCCTCCTGAATTATCGCGGTGACCGCCTCGGCGTTCGCGGCGCGCTCGTCGTTGGTCGGGTACTCCCGGAGTTCCTCGCGGCCGACGACGTCCACGAAGTCGTCCCACCGCTCGTCGCTCGGAACGCCGGTCACGACGTGCCCGTCGGCCGTCTCGAACAGTTGGTAGGGCACCAGCGACTGGTGGGAGGTCCCCTGCGGGCCGGGCACCTCGCCGGTCATCGAGTTGAAGGTCAGATACTCGTTCATCACGCTGACGATGGCGTCGAAGAGGCCGACGTCGAACTTCCCGACGAACTCGCCGTCGTCGCCCCCGGTTCCGGCCCGCCGGTCGCGCTCGTGGAGTCGGGCCAGCACGGCGATGGCGGCGAACATCCCCGCGCTCAGGTCGCCGATGGCCTGCCCGACCTTCACCGGGTCGCCGCCCTCGGGACCCGTCACGCTCATGATGCCGCCCTCCGCCTGCAGGATGAGGTCGAGACCCTTCTTCTCCTTGGACGGCCCCGTCTCGCCGTACCCCTTGATGGACGCGTAGATTATCTCCTCGTTCACCTCCCGGACGTCCTCGTAGCCGATGCCGAGTTTGTCGGTGACGCCGTACCCGAAGTTCTCGACGAAGACGTCCGCGTCGGCGAGCAGGTCGAGGGCGGCCTCTCGCCCGGCGTCGGCCTTCAGGTCGAGCGTGACCGACTTCTTGTTCCGGTTGTTCGCCATGAAGTAGCCCGACTTGCCCGCCGGACCCGCCCCTTGGTCGCGGGCCGGGTCGCCGACGCCCGGTCGCTCGATTTTCACGACTTCCGCCCCGAGGTCGGCCAGCAGCGCCCCGCAGAAGGGTCCGGCACGGTGTGCAGTCATCTCTACGACGGTCAGGTCCGACAGCGGCCCCTGCTTCGACATAGCATAGCAACGCGACCCGGAGGACAAAAAGATTTGCCGGGCGGCTACTCCTCGTTGAACTCGTCCACGAGGTCCCGGCGCTCGTCGGTGGCGAACTGCTCCCACCAGAGGTCGGCCTCGTACTCCCTCGCGGCGTCGATGTCGGGCGCGTCGGCGGCCTGATTGATGGCCTTCTTGGAGTTCTTGACCGCGCTCCGGCCGGTGCTCTGAATCGCGTCCACGATTCCCGCGACCTTCTCGTCGAGGTCCTCGGACGGGACGACGTGATTGACCAGTCCGATGCGGTGGGCCTCCTCGTCGTCGATGAACCCGGCCGTGAGGACGAGTTCCTTCGCCTTGGCCTCGCCGACGAGTTGGACCGCGCGGTAGTTCGACCCGCCGGTCGGAATCTGGCCGATGTTACAGGTGGGGACGCCGAACTGCGACCCCTCGGCGGCGACCCGCATGTCGCAGTACATCGCCAGAATCAGGCCGCCGCCCGCGCAGTAGCCGTCTATCTTGGCGATGACGGGCGCGTGGAGGTCGAGCGGCGCGCGGTAGATGTCGTAGAACAGTTCCTGGCGGTCCTTCTGACGCGGGTCGTGTTCCTCGGCCGGTCCGGCGTACTGCTCGATGTCCGCGCCCGCGGAGAAGGCGTCCTCGCCCTCCCCGGTGATGACCACGGCGTCGATGTCGCGGTCGAGTTGGAGCTCGGCGAACGCACGCTGGAGGTCGAGCATCACCTCGGTGTTGAGGGCGTTGTACTTGTCGGGTCGGTGGAACTCGATGGTGGCGACGCCGTCTGCGACGTCCACCGTGATACTGTCGTAGGCGCTGTAGAAGCTCATACACCGAACGAATACAGAATCTGCCGAGAAAGAACTTTGGGTGAGATTCACTCTCGCCGTCTCCGGTTTCGGTGTCCGGAAATCTCCGGTTTCGCGCCCCAAAGCCCTCGCCGTCCCGGTCCCTCTCCCCATCTGCAGAAACCTTATCGTGGAATCCGACTCATCTGTAGGTATGGCACCAATCGCCACGGAGACGCTCCGCGAGGAGACGGCGGTCCTCGCGTTCGACCTCTGGGACACGCTGCTCGACCGCGAATCGACGCTCGTCCCCGCGCTCGCGGACCTCCTCGACGCCCACGGGAGTGACTACGACCCCGAGATTCTGCTCCGGCGGTATCTGGCGATGCACTTCCGCGACTCGATGGTCGATTCGCTGATTCCCGGCCCGCACACGCCGTTCAAAGAGATAAGTCGGCGCGCGCTCGCCTACCGCCTCGACCAACTCGGTCTCGACGTGCCGGACGAGGCGGTGCGCGACGTCATCAGGCAGTGGAAGCAACTCGAACCGTACCCCGACGTGGACGCCGCCCTCGCCGACCTCGGCGAGGAGTACGCACTCGTCGGCCTCTCGAACGGCGACCCCGATATGCTCGCCGCAGTCCGGCCGAACTTCGAGGCGGACCTCGACGGCGTCATCTCGGTCGCCGAGGCTGGCGCGTACAAACCCCACCGCGCGTCCTACGACCTGTGTTGCGAACGGTTCGACGTCGCCCCTCACCAAGTGACGTTCGTGACCGCCCACACCTTCGACTTAGTCGGTGCGAAGGCAGTGGGCATGCGCGGCGCGTTCCTCAACCGCCACGAGAACCCCTTCGGCGGGTGGCCACAGCGCCCCGACTTGGTAGTCGAGGACACCGAGAAACTGGCCGAGGCGTTACTCTGAAAAACCGCCACAGCGTCGCGTCTTCCGCTACCCGTCGGACTGCGCGTACCGCGCGATTCGGTCGCGCCACTCCTTCGGAATCGAACGCGACTCGCCGGTCTCGCGGTCGAACACGACCTGTACCGTCTCGGCCGTCGCGGCGACGCCGTCCCCGGTCCGAATCTCGTACTCCATCGGGACGCTCGACTCGCCGAGGTCGCCGACACCGAGCGCGACCGTGACGGTCTCGTCGGCCGTGATGGGGCGCTGATACGCTATCGAGAGGTTCACCAGCACCGTGTCCGCCTCCGGGAGGGGTACGCCTACGACGTCGGCGTAGTAGTCGGCGCGCGCCTGCTCCAAGTACGTGGCGTAGACGGCGTTGTTGACGTGACCCATCGCGTCGAGGTCCCGGAATCGAACGTCGAGGTCGGTCGTGTACTCGTAGTCCGCCATGATTCAGTTACGCGTACGCCGCGGATTTATATCCTCGCCGCGCGGCGGGCCTCTCGACCGCCGACGGCCGGGGTATCCGAACGGCCGACGGTGAACCGGAGACGCGTTCACGAGACGACCGTTCCTTATATCTACATCCGGAGATATCGTAGTCGTATGAACCACCATCCACGAGTCGGCGGGCGGTTACAGACCCTCACGGAGTCGTCGGTCGGGAGGCGGAGTCGGCGATGACCGGGACCGACTCCGCCCGCCCGCTGAACGGCGTCCGGGTCCTCGACTGCACCCAGATGCTCTCGGGACCGTTCGCGACCCAGTTGCTCGCGGACCTCGGAGCCGAAGTCGTGAAAGTCGAGCGCCCGGAGGTCGGCGACATCACGAGGGCCGTGGGACCGACGGTCGGCGACTCGGACGTTTCGAGTTACTTCGCGTCGCTCAACCGCGGCAAGCGCAGCGTCGAACTCGACCTCTCGACCCCGGCGGGCGCGGCGGCGTTCGAGCGCCTCGCCGCGGACGCCGACGTGGTCATCGAGAACTACCGGCCCGGCACGATGGCGGAGTGGGGCCTCGGATACGACGACCTCCGAGAAGTCAACGAGGACCTCATTTACTGCTCGATATCGGGCTTTCTGGAGGGTCCGAACCGCGACCTCGCGGCGTTCGATATGGTCGTGCAGGCGCTGAGCGGAAGCATGAGCGTGACGGGGCAGGCCGACGGACCACCAGCACGCCCCGGGATTCCCATCGGCGACATCTGCGCGGGGATGTACGCCGCGCTCTCGGTCGTGACCGCGCTGTCGGTCCGCGACCAGCACGGCGGTCAGCGCGTCGAGGTCCCAATGTTCGAGGGACTCGTCTCGTGGCTGACCGAGCGCGCCGGTCGGACGCTGGCCACCGGCGACCCGTACCCGCGGATGGGGACCGCCCACCCCTCGCTCGCGCCCTACCGCGCGTTCGAGACGGCCGACGGGTGGTTCGCCGTCGCCGTGGGGAGCGAAGGGACGTGGGACGCGCTCTGCGAGGCCATCGACCGCCCGGACCTCGCCGACGACCCGCGGTTCGAGACCAACGCCGACCGAGTGGAACACCGCGAGGAGTTGACTGCGGAACTCGCACCGCTGTTCGCCGAGCGGTCGGCCGAGGCGTGGTTCGACCTGTTCCGCGAGCGCGGCGTCCCCGGCGCGCCGGTCCGGGACACCGTCGAGGTGTTCGAGGACCCGCAACTCCGCGAGAGCGACGTGACCACCGACCTCTCGCTCGGCGGTATCGACATGCCCCTGGTCCAGTTCCCGGCACGCTTCTCCGGTCTCAGCACCGGGACAGACCGAGTGCCGCCGCGACTCGGCGAACACACCCGCGAGGTCCTCGACGAGGACGCGCTCGACGCGGTCGAGAGCGGCGGAGAGTGACGGCTCGCGGTGCGCCCCGGTAGATTCGGCGACGACGCTCGACGTCATTATGCGGTTTGCTATCACGGGGAAAGTTTCAGGACGGTGGCTTCCGACGTGGAGAGCATGGAAGTCGCAAGCGTCGAAGCGATTCCGCTCCGCAGAGACCTCGGTGAACGGTTCGCGAACGCCCAGAAGTGGATAGACAGCCGCGAGTACTGCCTCGTCCGGGTCGAAGCCGACGACGGCACGGTCGGGTGGGGCGAGTGCTGGGGACCGACCGCGGGCAATCGCGAACTCGTCGAGGAGTACGTCTCGCCATGGCTTAGCGGCCGGGACCCCCGGAACGTCGAGCAGATTCACGACGACCTCATCTACAAGCTGCGGTCGTCGTACCACTCCTACGTCCCCGCCAGCGTCGTCAGCGGAGTGGACATCGCGCTGTGGGACCTCTACGGGAAGGCGGTCGGCCAACCCGTCTCCGCCCTCGTCGGCGGTCGGCGGCGCGACCGAGTGCGGGCGTACGCGACCGGCCACTTCTGGGGCGACGTCGAGGACTTCGAGACGCTTCGGGCCGACGTGGTAGAGGAGGCTGAGGGCCACGTCGCGGCCGGGTTCGACGCGCTCAAGAACAAAATCGGTCTCGCGCGCCACTTCGGGTGGGGTCCCAAGAAGGACGTGGAACTCGTCGCCGCCATCCGCGAGGCGGTCGGCGACGACGTGCGCCTGATGACCGACGCCAATCACGCCTACGACGTGGCCGACGCCCGGCGCGTCGCCGAGGGACTGGCTGACCTCGACGTTCACTTCTTCGAGGAACCCGTCCCGCCCCGGAACATCGAGAACTACGCCGCGATAAACGAGGAGGTGGAGGTTCCGCTCGCGGGCGGCGAGTGCTGGGCCTTCCAGCACGAGTTCGACCGCGTTCTGGACGCCGGGGCGGTGGGGTACGTCCAACCCGACGTCACTAGCGCGGGCGGCATCACCTCGACCCGGCGCGTGGCGACGATGGCAGACGCCGCGAACGTCCAGTGTCACCCGCACGTGTTCGGGAGCGCCGTCGCGCTGGCGGCCAGTCTCCAGATACTGGCGACGATTCCCGACGACCCGATGCTGGAGTTCGACCGCACGCCGAACCCCATCCGCGAGGACCTCGCGGTCGAACCTATCACGAACGACGGGAACTCGGTGCCGATTCCGGACGCGCCCGGTCTCGGCGTCGAAATCGACCGGGACGTGCTGGCGGAGTTCCGGGCCGACGCGTAGCGCGGCGGTCGAGTACCGCGTTCACGAATCGGCACCGCGTTCACAGACCCGGCGCTCGCAGAGCGGGAGGTCCGGCCGACCCAATCCCGCATCCGACCGAGGTTTTTTACGGTATTTCTCCGATTGGTGGTGTATGGCATACGAGATAGCCACGATTCCAGGCGACGGTATCGGTCCGGAAGTCGTCGACGCGGCGCTCCCGCTGTTCGAGGACGCCGCCGACGCGGCCGGGTTCACATTCGAGACGGACCGCTTCGACTGGGGGAGCGAACGCTACGTCGAGGAGGGCGCGATGATGCCCGACGACGGACTCGACCGACTGGAGTCCTACGACTCGATTCTGCTGGGGGCGGTCGGCCACCCCGAGGTACCCGACCACGTCACGCTCCACGGCCTGCTGTTGCCCATCCGGAAGGGGTTCGACCAAGGCATCTGCAAGCGCCCGTCGGTGCTGTTCGACGGCATCGAGAGTCCGCTCCGGGGCTACGAGGGCGGCGACATCAACTTCGTGGTGTACCGCGAGAACACCGAGGGCGAGTACGCCGACGTCGGCGGCCGCGAACACCTCGGGTTCGACAACGACGTGGCGGTCCAGAGCGGCGTGTTCACCCGCGACGCGACCGAGCGCATCGTCCGCGCCGCGTTCGACGCCGCGACCGAG
This sequence comes from Halorussus sp. MSC15.2, assembly GCF_010747475.1. Lineage (NCBI taxonomy): Archaea > Methanobacteriati > Methanobacteriota > Halobacteria > Halobacteriales > Haladaptataceae > Halorussus > Halorussus sp. MSC15.2. The sequence goes on from NZ_VSLZ01000006.1 coordinate 86,997, forward strand.
CGCGAGGGGAAGGTGACCAGCATCACGAAGTCGAACGCGCAGGCCCACAGCATGGTGTTCTGGGACGACATCGTCGAGGAAATCGGGGAGGAATACCCCGAGGTCGAGGTCGAGCGTCTGCTGGTGGACGCCGCGAGCATGGACTTCATCCGCCGGCCCGAGGAGTTCGACGTGGTGGTGGCCTCGAACCTCTTCGGCGACATCCTGACCGACATCGGGGCCATCGTCACCGGGAGCATGGGTCTCGCGCCGTCGGCGAACATCAACCCGGACGGCGAGTACCCCTCGATGTTCGAACCGGTCCACGGGAGCGCGCCCGACATCGTCGGACAGGGCGTCGCCAACCCGCTCGCCACCGTGCTTTCGGGGTCGATGCTCTTCGAACACCTCGGCGAACAGGCCGCGGCCGACGCGCTCTGGGACGCGGTCACCGAGCAGGTGGCCGACCCCGACGCGCCGCGGACGCCCGACCTCGGCGGGGAGGCCGCGACCGAGGACGTTGTCGCCGACCTCCGGGACAGACTGTCGGTGTAGATGGTCCGCGTCGAGCACCGCGTCCTCGAACGGTTCGCCCGCGACGTCGTCGTCGGTCTCGGCGCTCCGGCGGCGACCGCCGAACGGGTCGCCGAATCGCTGGTGGCGGCCGACCTCCGCGGGCACACCTCCCACGGCGTACTCAGACTCCCGCTGTACGCGGAGATGGTCGAGGCCGACCGCCTCGACCCGACGGCGACTCCGGCGGTCGAGCGCGAGGACGAGGCGACCGCGACCGTGGACGGCCGGGACGCCTTCGGCCAAATAGTGGGTCCCGAAGCGACGGCGCTCGCGACCGCGAAGTCGCTCGACCGCGGCGTCGCGGCCGTCGGGGTCCGCGACGCCACCCACCTCGGCCGAATCGGCGAGTGGGCCGAGCGCGCGACGGAGGAGGGAGTCGCGTTCGCCGCCTTCGTCAACGTGCAGGGCGGCGCTCAGACCGTCGCGCCGCCCGGCAGCGCCGACCGCAAACTCGCGACCAACCCCGTCGCGTTCGGCGTGCCGACGTTCGGCGCGCTCGACTTCCCGCTCGTCCTCGACGTCGCGACCAGTCAGGTCGCCCACGGCAAGATACGCGAACTGGCCCACGCCGACGAACCGCTCCCGGACGACTGGACGGTCACGGCGTCGGGCGACCCCGAGACCGACGCCCGGGCGTTCGAGGACGGCGAGGGGGCGCTGCTCCCGTTGGGCGGTAGGACGGCCGGGTACAAGGGGTTCGGACTTGCCGTCGTCGCCGAACTGTTCGCCGGTATCGCGGGCGACGCCGTGGTGGCCGGTCAGCGGAGCCACGAGTGGGCCGACAACGCGGCGCTGTTCGTCGCCCTCGACCCGACGCGGTTCACGACCGAAGCGGGGGTCCGTGACCGAGTGACGGCGCTCGCCGACCACCTCCGGTCGGCAGACTACTCGCCGTCGGTTCCGGCGGGTGCCGCCGCAGATGGAGACGACGCCCTCCTGCCCGGGGAGGCCGAGTACCGGACCGCGGCCGAGCGTCGCGAAGCGGGGATTCCGCTCCCGGACAGGGTCGCCGACTCGCTCCGCGAACTCGCCGTCTCGCGGGGTCTCGGAGACCGCGTCCCCGACGCCTTCGCGGAGTGAGACGTCGGGCGTTCAGTCGGTCGTCCGGTCGTTCTCGCCGTCCGCGTCGCTTCCCGGTTCCGCGGCGCTGGACAGGCTGCCGGTTCCCCCACCCGTTCCCGCGCCGGATTCGTCGTCGGTCGGTCCGTCGCGGCCCGTCTCGGAACCGTGGGTGTGTTCGTCCGGGGTGGCCGGGAGGAACAGGTAGAGTACCGAGGCCACCGCCGTGACGCCGGCGAGCGCCAGAAACGCCTCGTCGAACAAGCCTCGCTCGGCGAGGACGCCGACGAACAGCGACCCAGACGCGCCGACCGCGAGGTAGAACGTGCGGAACAGGCCGTAGCCCGCCCCCTGAATCTCCTCGGGGAGCAACGCCGCGACGAAGCCGTTGCCGACCGGCCCGATGCCGAGTCGGGTCCCGAGCAGCGCGAGCAACACCGCCAGCGCCGCCGTCCCCCCGACGAAGGGGAGCGCGACGAGCGTGAACACGCCGAACCCGGCGACCGACGCCAGCACGGTTCGCTCGCCGTACCGGTCGGCGGCGTTTCCGGCGACCCACTGCGAGGCGGCCCCGCTCGCGTAGAACAGTCCGTACAGCGCGGACGCGGTCCCCTGGGTCAGTCCCTTGACGTCGATGAGGTACGTCGGCAGGAACGCCGTGATGCCCTGGTAGGCGAACAGCACCAGCGTCATCGCCACCCACGCCAGCGCGACGTCGCGGTCGGTCACGCCGCGGAGCAGTCGCACGGCGGTCCGGCGGGTGAACCGCTCGGCCGCGCGGGCCTGCTCGCTCGGCCGCGGCGGGACGTAGACCCACAGGCCGACGGCGACCAGGGCGAGCGGAGCCACGACGAACCCGAAGCCGAGCCGCCAGTGGACCCACACCGCCAGCGCCCCCGCGACCAGCGGGAGGGCCGCCGCCCCGAGATTCCCGACCGCGAACGTGATTCCGAGCGCCGTCCCGTCGCGGTCGGGGTAGATGCGCGACAGCACCGTCACCCGCGGGGGCGCGTACAGCCCCGACCCGAGGCCGAACAGCACGCTGCCGAGGACGAACACCGCGAACGAGGGGGCGAACGTCAGCGCGGCGGCCCCGGCGGCGGTGACGACCGCGCTCGCGGCCAGCGTCGTCCGCTCGCCGATCCGGTCCACCATCATGCCCGCCGGGAACTGGGTCACCGCGTAGGCGGCCCACATGACCGACACGAGCAGACCTGCGGTCGCGTTGTCGATGCTGAACGCGGTCTTGACCTGCGGGAGGAGCGCCGGGAGGACGACGCGGGTGCCCAGCACCAGCAACCACCCGACCGCCACGACGGTCAGGATGCGCCCGCGGCCGTCCCCGCGGAGGGTGTCCACCCCGCTCCTCATTCTCGCGGTGGTTCTGCCGACGACGTCGCGCACCATCGTGGATTACGGGGCCGCGGCGGCGACCCGACGGACAGCGTCGGTCAGGTCGGCGACGCTGCGGTCCTCGAACTCGCGAACGACGGTGACGAGTTCCCGTCGCGCGTCCTCGCCGACGCCCGCCGACCCCGCCAGCGACTCGAACTTCTCGGTCACGCCGTCCCACCCCAGCGGTTTCTCGGGTTCGCCGAGCGCGGTCTCCACGAACCGCTCTCGGGTCCCGCCGTCGGTCTCGACGACGACTCGCGCGGCCCACTGGTCGGGGAACAGCGACTGGACCGTCTCCGTGGACACCACGTCGGTCGCGTCCATCAGTCCGCGGAGGGCCGGGTCGTCGAGTCGCGTCTGCGCGTCGAGGAACGCCGCCAGTCCCGCCTCGCCGGTCGATAGCGCGAGCGCCGACGCGAAGGGCATGCTGAACTGGCAGTCCACGAAGTTCGACGGTCGGCGCTTGCGCTCGATGGGGTCACCGGTCAGTCGGACGCCCGGTTCGGGGAGGTCCACGACCACCGAGTTCACCTCGCTCGGGCGGACCTCTTCCCCGATTTCCGTGAGCGCGTCGATAGCCGCGTGCATGTACCGACAGCACGGATACGGCTTCAGCGCCGTCTCCATCACGGTGTGTTCGTCGCCCAGTCGGTCGAAGGCTTCGGGGTTCGGGTCGCCGGTGTACCCGTTGAGGAAGCCGTACTCGCCCTCGATGGCTTCGTCCGCGCCGCGGAACCCGGCCGCGGCGAGCGAGACGGCGGTGACGCCGCGTCTCGCGGCGAGACCCGGGTGGAGGCGCTTGTTCCACGCGCCGTTCGAGAGGAACTGGAGCGACCCGGCGGCCTGACTCCCACCGACGCCGAAGGCCGACTCGAACTCGTCCGCCGAGAGACCGGCCACCACGCCGGCGGCGGCGATAGCGCCGAACGTCCCGCAGGTCGCCGTGCCGTGGAACCCGCGGTCGTAGTGGGCGTCGGGGTTGACCGCGCGGCCGAGGACGCAGGCAACGTCGAACCCGGCCGAGACGCCAGCGAGGAGTCGCTCGGTGGTCGCTCCCTCGCGCTCGGCGACGGCGAGCGCGGCCGGAATCACCGGCGCGCCCGGGTGGAGCGACGATTCGCGGTGGGTGTCGTCGAAGTCGAGGCTGTGGGCGAGCGCACCGTTGACCGCGGCGGCCCGGTCGGGTGCCTGTCGCTCGCCCGTCCCGACGACAGTCGCTTCACCGCCCTCACCGCCGCCGCCGAGTCCGGCGAGAAGGGAGGGCGTGGATTCGGCGTGTTCGCGCGCGCCGAGCGTGACCCCGAGGTAGTCGAGTAAGTGGCGCTTGAGTTTCTCCCGAACGTCTGCGGGGAGGGATGCGAAACTCGTCTCGGCACAGTGCGCCGCTACCTTGGCGGTCGCGTCAGTCGATGGCATACCGAATGCGATGCGATTGGGAGGAATAAACGTGGGGGTCGCGTTACCTCTCGCCGCGGATGACGCTCGACGGCGTGTCGAAGGTGAAGTGGTACTTGCCCAGACCGAGGCAGACGAGCGCGATGGCGCTGAACGGGAGCGCCACGAACGTCAGCGCGCCCGCGATGGCCGACAGCATCACCCACATCCATCGAATCCGCCTGCGGCCCCAGCGGACGCCGAGCGCCTGGAACAGCGTCACGCCGGTGAACTGCACGGCGAGCAGCACGACTTTGTACGGTTCGAAGCCGTAGAACCGTCGCTGCGAGACGGAGTACCACAGGAACACCGTTCCGACGAACGTGATTAGCGTCGCGGTGAACAGCGACCCCGACCCGAGCGTCACGACCCACTCCGGCACCCGCGCGAGGAGTCGGTTGTCCTCCTCCGCCACGTGCTGGTCAGAGGGGTCTTCGACCGCCTCTTGGTCGGTCGCAGTTTGGTCGGTCTCTGCCTCCTCGGCGGTCGTTCCGTCTCTGAATCGCTCCGGGGTGGTGTTCTCGTCGGTCATGTCGTGGACCCTCTCATTCGTCCGGAATCGCACCGACGCTCCTGAGCGTCTCGATGTCCTCGTCGGTGTACCCCAGCTCACGGAGGAGCGGTTCGGTGTCCTCGCCCAGCAGCGGCGGTGCCTCCTCGAACCCGGACTCCGCGTTCTCGAAGTTCAGCGGGTGTTCGACGACCGGAATCTCTCCGGCAGCGGGGTGGTCCGCCGTCGAGAGGACGTTCCGGGCCTCTACCTGCTCGTTGTGGAGCGCCTCGTCCACGTTGTAAACCGGCCCGACGGGGAGTCCTCGCTCGTCCGCGAGCAGTTCGACCCACTCGTCGGTGGGTCGCTGTCGGAAGGTCTCGGAGAGTTCGACCTCCAGTTCGTCCATGTTCTCGACCCGGTCGGCGTTGGACGCGAACCGGGAGTCGTCGAGCAGGTCGGGCCGGTCGATGGCCTCGCACAGTTCCGTCCAGAGCTTCTGGTTCGCCGACGCGACGCTGAGGTGGCCGTCAGCGGTGGGGTACACCTGATACGGCGCGAGCACCGGGTCCTTGGTCCCCATGCGCTCGGGTTTCTCGCCTGCGAACGTCTTTCCGGCCTGCTTGGTCAACCACGGGAGCGCGGCGTCCAGCATCCCGAGTTCGACGCGCTCGCCCTCGCCGGTCGATTCGCGCCGGTACAACGCCCCCATGATTCCGAACGCGGCCCACATCCCGGTGATGAGGTCGGTCTGGGGGAGGCCGACCTTCACCGGGTCGCCGCCCTCGGGTCCCGTCACGTCCATGATGCCGCTCATCCCCTGCACGAGCAGGTCGTAGCCGGGCCGGTCGCTCCACGGTCCCGAGTCGCCGAACGCGGAGATGGAGCAGTAGACGAGTCGGTCGTTGCGCTCGCGCAGGTCGTCGTAGCCGACGCCGAGTCGCTCGGCGGTGCCCGGCCGGTAGTTCTCGACGAACACGTCGGCCTCCGTGACCAAGTCGTAGAGTACCTCCAACCCCTCGTCGGTCTTCAGGTTCAGTTCGACGCTCTTCTTGTCGTAGTTGACCGTCCAGAAGTAGGGCGACTCGCCGCGGTCCGCGGCCGTCTTCCCCGGTCCGTCGTACCCGTCCACGTCCACGAAGGGTGGTCCGGAGTGGCGGTTGTCGTCGCCGGCCTCGGGGCGTTCGACCTTGATGACCTCCGCCCCCTGATTCGCGAGCATCAGCGAGGCGAACCCGCCGGTGACGAACGTCGAGAGGTCGAGGACGCGCACGCCGTCGAGTATGCCCGACTCTCCGCTGGTCGTGTCATCGGTTGACTTTGACATGGATGACGAAAGACCGACCGGTCAGATAAGATTTTGCATCGAATGGGCCGGTTATATAAGAACAGTGATTATTGACCATGCAAGAGTTTATATAACTATGTGCTATGAGTTAGCTTGTATGGGGCAGACTAACCAGGCCCACGACCGCGACGGTGGTTCCGAGTGGATTACGGAGCACTCGCTGGCGGCGGCACTCGTTGTGTACGCCGTACTGAGTATTCCCGTGTACGTCTGGCTGGAAGGGCCAGTCGGAATCGCCGGAACGGTCGATGCCTCGCTGGTCGTTGCGGGGCTTGTGCTCGGAAGTATCCTGTTCGTGCCCATCATCAAATCGGTACTCACCAACAAGTTCGGTGCGAGCAGGGTTCACACCGGCGTAAAATAGGATTCCAGAACGATGTACGGACTACTCAAACAGAACCGCACTACGACGATTACCGAAAACGAACTGTTCAACCATGGCTGACGCAAAACTCGACAACGTCCGAAAGACGTTCAACGACGGGCAGGTCGTCGCCGTCGACGACATCGACTTGCACATCGAGGAGGGGGAGTTCCTCGTCCTCGTCGGACCGTCCGGGTGCGGCAAATCGACGACGCTGCGATGTATCGCGGGACTGGAGGTACCGGACTCGGGCACCATCACGTTCGGCGGCCACGACGTGACCGAACTGCCGCCGAAGGACCGCGCCATCTCGATGGTGTTCCAGAACTACGCGCTCTACCCGTCGATGACGGTGTACGAGAACATGGCCTTCGGGCTGAAGATGCGGGGCGCGGACAAGGAGAAGATAGACGAACAGGTCCGCTGGGCCGCCGACATCATGGAGATAAGCGACCTGCTCGACCGGTACCCGAACCAACTGTCCGGCGGCCAGCAACAGCGGGTCGCGCTGGGGCGGGCCATCGTCCGCGACCCGGCGCTGTTCCTGCTCGACGAACCGCTCAGTAACCTCGACGCGAAACTCCGCGCAGTGATGCGGACCGAGATTCAGGAACTCCAGCAGGAACTCGACGTCGCGTCGGTGTTCGTCACCCACGACCAAGAGGAGGCGATGAGCATGGGCGACCGCATCGCGGTGATGAACGCCGGTCGCATCGAGCAGATTGCACCGCCCGAGGAGATTTACCACGACCCCAACAGCCTGTTCGTGGCCGACTTCATCGGAAGCCCGTCCATCAACTTCTTCGAGATGAAGTTCGACGGGTCGTCGGTCACCGGCGACGAGTTCGGCGTAGACCTGCCGGAGGCCGTCGCCGACGAACTCCGGGACGGTCTCTCCGGCGAGGACGTGGTCGTCGGCATCCGACCCGGGAACATCAACGTCACCGACGCCGGGACGGGTCTCGTGGATATCGAGGTCGAGGTCGTGGAACCGATGGGTGACACGAAGATACTCTACTTCGACCTGGACGGCCAACGGGTGAACGCAGTCGTGGCGTCGACCGACAGAGTCCAGGAGGGCGACACGGTCGGACTCGAAGTCGAGTGGCCGAACGTCCACTTCTTCCGCCCAGACGGTCCCAAGGTCGTCAAGTGGATGCACGCCACCGAAGGAACCGTCCCCGGCGTCCCCGGCCAACCTGACGACGAGGTTCGGGCGGACGGGTCGCCGTCGGGCGCACGCGAGGAGGGGAACTGAGCGATGTCGGCGGTCTCCGAAGATATCGCGCAACGTGACCGTTCGTTCAGAGACCGGGTCCTCGAGGAGTACGGAGGACTACAGGGTATCCTGTTCCTGCTGCCGACCCTCGTACTCCTCACGGGCATCGTCTTCTACCCGATGGTCGTCAACGGGTTCCTGCTGAGTTTCAAGCAGTTCACACTCAACCCCGACGCGGTAGACCCGTGGGTCGGTCTCGAGAACTACGAGTACTGGCTGTTCGGACAGGGACAGAGCCTGTTCCTCTTCAGCCTCAAGATGACGCTGCTGTACGAACTGGTCGTGGTTCCGTTCGACCTCGTGGTCGCGCTCGCGGCCGCGCTGGTCATGAACGAGAGCCTCCCGGCCCGTCCGTTCTGGCGCGGCCTGATGCTCGCGGGGTACGCTAGCCCCGCGATTGCCGCCGGACTGGTGTGGGGGACGATGGAGCAGGCGGCCACCTACGGTCTCGTCTACAACACCCTCAACATCTTCTTCGACATCCCGGCGTCCGGAGGCATCACCTCGAACACCCCGTGGGCGTTCTGGGGCGTCGTCATCGCCAAGGTGTGGCGTGACTTCGGGTTCATGTACGTGGTGTTCTTGGCGGGCGTGCAGTCGATACCGACGGAGTTGTACGAGATAGCGAAGGTGGACGGTGCCGGTCCGGTCCAGCGGTTCCGGTACATCACCCTGCCCCACCTGCGCACCGTCATCGTCACCGTCGTGATGATTCGGACGGTGTTCACGGTCGGGAAGGTGGCCATCCCGTGGGCGGTCACGCAGGGCGGACCCGTCAACTACACGACGTTCCTCGGGGTCGCCATCTTCAAGTCGGCGTTCCTCAACTGGAGCATGGGTCAGGCCGCGGCGCTGGGCATGCTGTTCGCGGTCGGAATCATCCCGCTCATCCTCATCTGGGTGCGCACCGAAACGGAGGACTACTAATGAGTACAGACACCGACAGACGATTCGAGTTCGAGACGGACCAATCAGGGTGGAGTTGGGAGACGCACTACAAGCCGGTGCTGAAGTACATCTCGCTGGCAGTACTGATGGTGTGGATGCTGCTGCCGGTGTACTACACCTTCGCGAACTCGCTGAAGACGCCGGAGATGATTTTCACACAGCCGCTGGGCATCCCGTTCGTCACGTTCGACCCGGTGGCGTTCAGCGGTCGGAACGCGTGGCGGACGATGTGGGACGCGTTCCCGTTCGTCGAGTACACGCTGGCGACGTTCATCGTCAGCGTCGGCACCGCCGGACTGGCGACGGTCGCCGCGGTGTTCGCGGCCTACTCGTTCGCGCGACTCGACTACCCGTTCAAGAACTCGCTGTTCGTCTTGAGCGTGGCCGGGTTCATGTTCCCCATCGTGCTGCTGGCCATCCCCATCTTCGTGCTGATGCAGGAACTGGGCCTGCTGAACACCTACGTCGGTATGATACTGGCGTTTACCGCGTTCACCCTGCCGTACAACATCTGGCTGTTGCGGGGATTCTTCGAGGAACTCCCGGACAACTTGGAGGAGTCGGCGCGCGTGGACGGGTGTACCCAGATTGGCGCGTTCTTCAGGGTCATCCTCCCGCTGTCGCGCCCGGCGCTGGCCTCGGTGTTCCTGCTGGCGTTCCTGCTGGCGTGGCACAACTACCTGATGGCGTTCATCATCGGGCAGGACCCGCTCCACACCACGCTCGCGCCCGCGCTGCTCGAACTCAAGGGGACGTTCTTCGTCCGGAACTTCCACTACATCATGGCCGGGACGTTCCTCTCGATGATTGTCCCCATCACGATGTACATGTACCTGCAGAAGTACTTGGTCGAAGGACTCTCGTCGGGTGGCGGCGTCAAGGGCTAACCTCACTTCGACTTCGGCGACTTCGTTTCCGCTGTCGGTCGGTGGTTCGATAACTACTCGCATCGTTTTCACCGTCGGCAGACACACCTCGGCCGGTACGTGTCTGCCGTGTCCATTTTGCATCGACTGTCAGTCGTCGCGGTAGTCAGCCGTCCTCTAACTCACGTCGCCCGGACCGTCCCGGCGACCCTGTTCGAGCGGACTCAACCGTCGAGCGAACCGACCCCGTTTTCTGCAGGCCTGAGTGACGCCTCTGTCCGCGACTCGTCGAACGCGGCGGACGCCCACTCGAATGGCCCCCGACTGGACACGGGACGCGACTACGGGGGACTCCCGGCTCTCTCGTGGTAGTACAGACCAGTCACCGACTAGCACCGCCAGCACTCCAGAATCAGCGGCGAGACTCGATTCGTCTAGCGGTCGTCGGTCCTTGACTTCGAGTACCGGAAAAGAGCGTCGTTCAGTCCTCGCTCGACTCGCCCACGTCCACCGTCCACTCTTGGGTCTGGTCCACCTTCTCGGTCTGCCACTCTTCGAGTTTGTTCCCCAGCACCGACAGCACGTACCCCAGCGCGAGGACGATGATGGCGAGGATGAACAGGCCGCTGTTGGCGTTCGGTTCGTCCGCGAGCGCGAACTCACTGATGAGTATCTGGCCCGAGTGGCGCCAATCGAAGTACAGTCCGAGGAGGAACAGGCCTCCCGCGAGCGCGTACACGACGTTGGCGGCCAGCGTGAGGTAATCCGCCTTGCTCCGAGTGCCGACACCTGACCGTACGGTCTGCCCTGACATACGGTGACATACACGCAAACGGCCCATAAACGTTGCGCCGCCGAACGTCCGCCGGGTACAGGTCTCGAATCGTAGGAAGATGTCGCGATAGCCGGGAAAAATACTGCAAAACTTTATGATAGATGCTACCGACCAACAGTGTGGTGGGGAGTTACCAAATGGCACAGAAGCAAGACGTTGCCGATAAGGCAACTGACAGTAGCACAGTAGATAGACGAGACTTCCTGAAAGCCACCGGAGCGGGCGCAGTGGCGACCGGACTGCCGGGTTACGTGGGGTTCCAAGGCAACGTGACGCTCGAAGTCTGGTTGTCGTACTACACCGAAGGCGAGACCAAGAAGAAGTACACGGACCAACTCGTCAAGAAGTACCAGAACCAGACCGGCACGCAAATCAACGTCACGGGCGTGCCGTACACGGACGTAGTGACGAAGTTCCGGTCGGCGCGGGCCGCCGGTAACGTCCCGCACCTCGTCGAGGTGATGACGCGGCCGGGTATCCTCGCGGGCGGCGCGGGCATGGTCGTCAACGACCTGTGGGAGAGTTCCTCGCTCGCGGACAAGACCTCCGACAAAATCATGGCCGGCCACCGCGTCTGGGGGTCCCAGTCCACGGGCGAACAGGGCAACCTCGTGACGTTCCCGCTCGGGTTCCGACCGTACCTGTCGGCGTGGCGGACCGACTGGCTCGAACAGGCGGGCATCGACCCGAGCGAAGTCAATCACAAAGCCGGCAGCCTCCACTGGTACGACGACATGCCGGGCATCTACGACAAGTTGAAGCAGACCGACTTGGGCCAGCAACAGGGGGCGTTCCCGGACACGACCGGGATGAAGCAGAGCGACGAGGAGTACATGTCGCTGTACATCCCCCAGCACGGCGGGTCTAAATCCGGCGTCGTCAACCTCAAGGGTACCAAGGCGACTATCGATTCCGAGCCGGCTCGCAGGGCCATCAAGATGCAGTTCGACTACATCGACCAGGGGTACTTCCACGAGAACTCCATCAACCACGGCGACGAGGAGTCCACGACGCTCCACTGGTCGGGTCAGACCGCGGTCAATCACATCCAAGACTCGACGGACCTCTGGGGCGACTACCTCGAAGAACAACCTCAGGCCATGAAGAACGGCGCGTACACGTGGGGGCTACCGATGAACGCGGGCACCAAGTCCGCGCTCGCATGGCTTCCGGCCTTGGGGTTCATCGCTGACGGATTCAGCAACCAGCAGGAGAAAGACGAGGCAGTCAAGTTCATCGAGTGGTGGGTCGGCGACAGCGACCGTGCGGTCAAGAACGCCAAGAACCTCGGGTTCGTCCCGGTCGCGCCCCAGCAGATTCAGAACGAGGACTTCTTCGCGAAGACGGAGATGCACAAGGAGTTCTGGCGGGGTGCGGCGATGAAGACGCTCAAGCAGTTCGAACCGTCGGTCATCCCGGCGGTGCCCGGCGCGAACGCCATCACCTACGACATCCCGCGCAGTATGCACCAGCGTATCTCGCAGATGCTCGGGCGGGGGACGGGACTGGACGAGGCCGTCAATCAGGCGACGTCGCAGGCCGCGAAGGAAATCAACCAGCGACTGCAGCAGAGCCAGTAGCGGCTCTTCCGTTCTCATTTTTCTTCGGTCCGACTCGGTAATCAGTCGATAGCCCATCCTCCGTCGGGACGCTTCCGAGCGACGTCCGTTTCAATGTGGGGCGTTACCATTTACCAAGGCTCGATTGAACTCCAGTAGAGGTCGTGTATTTCTGGGTAAGACTTAATACCCTCACTATTAAAGAGGGTAGTGAGTTGTTAAACCGTGGCAAGGAAACAGTCGACAGACTCGAACTCGGGGCACAGTTCCGTCAATCGCCGTCGGTTCCTGAAGGCGGCCGGTGCAGGCGCAGCGGCGACTAGTCTCGCCGGTTGCAGTGGTGGCGGTGGCGGCGGTGATGGTAACGCGACGACGACCGAGTCCGGCGGCGGCCAGGACCAAGGGACGACCGTCGGCAGCACCGACAAACCGACGCTCGAAATCTGGCTCTCGTACTACACCGAGGGCGAGAACAAGAAGAAATACACCGATAAACTGGTCAAGCAGTTCCAGAACAAGACCGGAATCTCGATTAACATCACGGGCGTGCCGTACACGGACGTGGTGACGAAGTTCCGGTCGGCGCGCGCCGCGGGGAACGTCCCGCACATGGTGGAGGTGATGACGCGGCCGGGCATCCTCGCGGGCGGCGCGGGCATGGTCGTCAATGACCTGTGGGAGAGTTCCTCGCTCGCCGACAAGGCCTCGGACAAGGTTATGGCCGGTCACAAGGTCTGGGGTTCGCAGTCGACCGGGAAGGAAGGCAACCTCGTGACGTTCCCGCTCGGATTTAGGCCGTACTTCTCGGCGTGGCGGACCGACTGGCTCGACCAAGCGGGCATCGACCCGAGCGAAGTCAATCACAAAGCCGGGAGCCTCCACTGGTACGACGACATCCCGGACATCTACGACAAGTTGAAGCAGACGGAGATGGGTCAGAAGAAGGGCTTCTACCCGGACACCACCGGGATGAAGCAGAGCGACGAGGAGTACATGTCGCTGTACATCCCCCAGCACGGTGGGTCTAAATCCGGCGTCGTGAACATCACCGGCGACGAGGCCGCCATCGACTCCAAAGAGGCCCGCAAGGCCATCAAGATGCAGAAGGACTACGTCGACAACGGCTACTTCCACAAGAACTCCATCAACACTGGCGACGAGGAGGCAACGACTCGCCACTGGGCGGGCAAGCAGGCCGTCAACCACGTGCAGGACTCGACGGACCTCTGGGGCGACTACCTCGAAGAACAGCCCAAGGCCATGAAGAACGGCGACTACACGTGGGGTCTCCCGATGAACGCGGGCACCAAGTCCGCGCTGGCGTGGCTGCCGTCGCTCGGATTCATCGCGGACGGGTTCAGCAACCAGCAGGAGAAGGACGCCGCAGTCAAGTTCATGGAGTGGTGGGTCGGCGACAGCGACCGCGCGGTCAAGAACGCGAAGAACCTCGGGTTCGTGCCGGTCGCGCCCGAGCAAATCAAGAAGGAGGACTTCTTCGCGAAGACGGAGATGCACAAGGAGTTCTGGCGGGGCGCGGCGCTGAAGACGCTCCAGAACTTCGAACCCGCGGTCATCCCGGCGGTGCCCGGCGCGAACGCCATCACCTACGAGATTCCGCGCAAGATGCACCAGCGCATCATGCAGCAGGGCGTGAGCGTCGAGAAGGCCACCTCGCAGGCCGCCAAGGAGATTAACCAGCGCCTCCAGAAGAACTCCTGAACAGCGTTCGACCGACTCGGTTGCGCGACCGGAAGCAGGCCGTCAGTCCACGTATTCCGCGACTTTTTCGCCGGCGATTCGACCGAACACCGCCGCGTTCGTCAGTCCGGTCCCGCCGGGGTAGTTGTCGTAGAACAGGTCGCCGACGCTGTTTCCGGCGGCGTAGAGGCCCGGTATCACACGGTCGCGGGTATCGAGTACCTCCGCGTCGGCGGTGGTCGCCACCCCGCCGAAGGCGAACGTGATGCCGCCCGTCACCGCGTACGCGTAGAACGGCGGGTCGTCGAGCGGGAGCGCCCAGTTCGATTTCCGGGGCGTCACCCCGGTCGCTTCGTTGCCGTCGAGCACCTGCGGGTCGAACGAGTCCGGGTCGCAGGCGGCGTTGTACTCCTCGACGGTGGCGACTGCGGCGTCGGGGTTCTCGCATCCCACTCGTTCGAGGACGTCGCGCAGGTCGTCGCCGACCACGGGGTCGGACGGGCCGGTGGCGTCCACCTCGTCGATAGTCTGGTCGTCCACGAGGATGAACGCCTCGCGGTTCGGCTGTTCGAATATCTTCTGCCCGAACTTGGCGTAGGTGTGGGCGCGAGCGTCCTCGCCCTCGTCCACGAACCGGTCACCGTCGTGGTTCACCAGCAGTCCGTACTGGTAGCCGTCGATGCGGTTGGTTCCGCCCTCCACGTCCGGGGCGGCGGCGTCGATGAGCGCCATGTGCGCCCCGCCCCACTGTCCCACCGCCTTGGCCCCGGCGTCGAGCACCATGTCTATCGCCTCCCCGGTGTTGTACCGGCTTCCGCGCACGGTCATCGCGTCGTAGTCCGGACCGTAGTAGCGCGTGCGCTTCTCGGGACTCGATTCGTAGCCTCCGGCGGCGAGTATCGCGGCGTCGCACTCGAACCGAACGAACCCCTCGTCGGTGACCGCGTCGAGCGCCGTTATCCGCCGGTCGCTCGACTGCCGGAGGTCTCTGGCCTCGGCGTCGTAGTAGACGTCCGCGCCCGCGTCGGTCGCCGCCTCGACGAGCGTCTCGACCAACTCCTCGCCGTCGAACCACGTCCGGCCGACGGTGTACCCGGAGTTCAGCGGGGTCATGTTCCACTCGACGCCGAGTTCGGTCAGCCACTCTATTGTCTCGCCCGCGTTCTCGACGAGCGTCCGAGCGAGGTCCTCGTCGGCCCGGCCGTTCGTCTGGGCCATGATGTCGTCGTAGAACTCCGAGACGGTGTAATCGGGGATGTCGAACTCGTAGCCGTACTCGGTGAGGTCGGTGTCGGCCGACGGAACGCGGAAGGACTCGGTGAACCGGGTGTGGCCGCCCCGTCGCTCTTCGGGAGACTTCTCCAGTATCGCCACGTCGAGTCCGAGTCGCGCCGCCCGGTTCCCGGCGGCCAACCCGGCCATCCCGCATCCGATTACGACCACGTCGTACGACTCGCGTCGCTCCGGACTATTCCGCTCGCTGCCATCTTTCACTGCCATCGCCCGTAATATGCTGGACAATCACAATCAAACTACCGCCGACGGGGAGGGACGGTGACGGTTACGACGGAGCGTCGTCTGCGTCCTCGCCGTATCGCTCTGCCAGCAGTTCCTCGTAGCTCTGGACCTGATGGACCGGCCGCCTCCCCTCGGGCGGACTGCCGATGGCCACGATTTTGCACCGGTCGTCGTACGGGTTGTGGAGCATGTGCGGGACGCCCGCCGCGAACCGGAGGGCGTCGTCTGTCTCGGCGTCGAACGACCCGTCCTCGACTTCGACGCGGCACCGGCCGTCGGCGACGTAGTAGAACTCGGCCTGATTCGGGTGGTAGTGGTAGGCGTTCTGGGACAGTCGCTCACCGGGTTCGAGGACCGCGACGTTGACGTTGTAGTCGTCGATGCCGAACGCCGGCGATAGCTCCCACCGTCGGCCGGGTTTCTCGGGGTTCGTCTCGAGGTCGTCGAGCGACAGGTGTTCGTAGTCGTCGCTCATTCGTCTTCGTTCTCGGCGGTGGCGTTCTCCAGCAGTCGGTCGAGCGCGCCCTCGGCGTCGAGGTCGGCGACGGCGGCCGCGACGGCGTCCGCGCGCTCGGGACCCACCGTCGGTTCGGCGCACTCGAAGAACTTCGCGTCGAGGCGCTCGTCGGAGACGGGGTTGTTGGGACTCCCCGGCGCGTGCTTCTCGACTTCGACGTACTCCTCACCGTCCTTCGTCGTGACCGTCACCCGGGCACCGTACCCGGCGAAGCTCCCGCCGAAGAGGTTCGTCTCGAAGTCGCGCTCGACCTTCGCCATCACCTCTCGCGTGCGCGGGTCGGCGACGTACTCGTCGGAGAACTCCCGGACGCCCGCGTCCCCCTCGCGGAGTATCGCGGCGAGGCAGAACTCGATGGAGAACTTCGCCTGCAGGGCGTCGTCGGGGTCGGCGTGGATGAGCATCTCGGAGGCGGCCTCGTCGAGCGCGACCCGCACCGTCTCGACGTCGGCCGGGTCGAGGTCCTCGCGCTCGACCACCGCTCGCAGGGCGTCCATCGCCGCGTGGGTTATCACGCCCGAGGGGTACGGTTTGAAGCCGATGTCCGCGACAGCCCACTCCTCGCCAAGCCCCTCGGTCATCTGAGTCGGGTCGTACTCGCCGCCCGGAGTCATCACCTCGCCGTAACCGATGTCGCCCTCGAACACCGCGTCGTCTGCGGTGAACCCCGATTCGGCCAGCAGCGCGGCGCGCACGCCCATCTGGGCGGCGTGACCGGCGTGAAGCGGTTTCGTCATGGTCCCGAAGTTCTTCTTCAGCGACGACGAGGACGACGCCGCGATGCCGTACGCGTGGGCTATCTCCTCGGCGTTCAGTCCGAGCGCCGACGCCGCGGCCGCCGTCGCGCCGAACGTCCCGACAGTGCCGGTGCTGTGCCACCCGTTGTCGTAGTGACTCGGGTAGGTGGCGTGGCCGGTCCGGAAGGCCGCCTCGACGCCGACGACGTACGCCGTCAGTGCGTCGCGCCCGGTGCCATCGGCCACCTGCACCCCAGCGAGAGCAGCGGGGAACACGGGCGACGTCGGGTGGATGACTATCGACTCGAAGGTGTCGTCGTAGTCGATGGCGTGGCCGAACGCGCCGTTCGCGAGTGCCGCGCCGGGCGGACTCGCCGCGCCGCGACCGAGCACCGCCGCCTCCTCGCCCGTCATGCATCGGTCTACGTACGTCGAGATGCGCTCGCCGACGCCGTGCTGAGAGCCGTAGAGCGCGACGCCGACGTAGTCCCGAATCGCCCGTTTCGCTTCCGCCACTATCTCGTCCGGTACGTCCTCGAACGTCGCGTTCGCTGCGAACTCGGCTAACGTGTGCGTCTCTCCCATGCAAGCAATTATCGTGACGCCGTGATTATAATCGTACTCCCGATTCCGACCCTCGGCCCGTTCTTCACCAAAATTTTATACGACTCCGAACCATCGGTCCAGTCGATTCACCCGATTACGCGGTGACCTCGAACGATGAAATCCAACGACCGAGCCATCGTCGGGTTCACGATGCTCGCCCACGCGATGTTTCACACCTACGAACTGGCCATCCCCATCTTCGTGACGGTGTGGCTCGACGCCTTCACGGCGACGGAGGCCACGCTGGGTCTCGTCGTCGGCGCGGGCTACGCCCTCATCGGTCTGGGCGCGCTCCCCAGCGGCATCCTCGCCGACGCGTACGGGTCGAAGCGACTCGTTCTCGGCTCCGCCGCCGGGATGGGCGGCGGGTTCCTGCTCGTCAGCGTCGCCCCGAACGTCTGGGTGCTGGGCGCGGCGCTGGTGCTGTGGGGCGCGGGCGCGAGCCTCTACCATCCCGCGGGTCTCTCGCTCCTGAGTCGGGGCACGGCGGACGACAACCGCGGCACCGCCTTCGCCTACCACGGCGCGGCGGGCAACGTCGGAACCGTGGTCGGCCCGCTGGCGGCGGCGGTGCTGCTGGCGGTCCTCGACTGGCGACTCGTCGCCGGACTGTTCGTGATTCCCGCCGCCGTCGCCGGCGCTATCGCGTTCCGACTCTCGTTCGACGAGCGGGCGGCCGCGGAGGAGGCGGAGACCGAAGTCGCGGCCGACGGCGACCCCGGCCGGACGGCCGAGACCGACGGCGGTCTGGGTTCGCTCCGCGAGTTGGTCCGCGACTCCCGACTGCTGTTCACCAGAGGGTTCGTGGTCCTGTTCGCCATCATCATGCTCTACGGTCTCTACTACCGGGGCGTGCTGACGTTCCTGCCCGAAATCCTCGGGGGTCTCTCGATGTTCGAACCGGTCACCGTCTTCGAGCGGACGTTCTCGCCCAGCAGATACGTGTACGCGGGCCTGCTGTCGGTCGGCGTCGCGGGCCAGTACGCGGGCGGCAAGGTGACCGACATGATAGAGACCGAGTACGCGCTCGTCGCGACGTTCGCGGCGCTCGTCGTCGCGGCGCTGCTGTTCGTCCCCGCGTCCAACGCGGGCGTCGTGCCGCTGCTCGGCGTCTGCGTGCTGCTTGGCTTCTTCGTCTACGCGGCCGCGCCGGTGTATCAGGCCACCATCGCCGACTACGTCACCGCCGACAGCCACGGTCTCTCGTACGGGTTCACCTACCTCGCGATGTTCGGCGTCGGGGCGCTCGGGGCCGCGCTGGCGGGGACCGTCCTCACCTACGCCGGGTCGGGCGCGCTGTTCGTCGCGCTCGCGGCCCTCGTGGCGCTCGCCGGTCTGCTCAGCCTCTACCTGCTCGTGCGGTAACTGGAACTCATTCCAGCGCCCGTACCACCGGTTCGCGGATGTCCTCGCCAACGTCCCGCGGGTTCGTCTTGATGCGGCGCTCCTGAATCAGCGTGTTCTCGACGATTTCGTCGGCGTCGTCGGGTCCCAGTCCGAGGTCGGCGAACGACCCCGGGAGACCGACGCTGTCCCGAAGTCGCTCGCACTCCGCGATGAGCGCCTCGGCCGCCTCGTCGGTGTCGTCCTCGGGTCGGGCCACGCCGAGCGTCTGCGCGACGTCTGCGTACTCCTCTCGCCGTACCGGCAGGTTGTAGCGCAGACCGGCGGTCAGCGAGGCGGCGAGACACTCCCCGTGGGGTCGCCCGGTCATCCCGCCGACGCTGCTCGCCAGCGCGTGGACCGCGCCGAGTCCCGCGTTCGAGAACGCGGTCCCCGCGAGGTGGGACCCGAGGCTCAGGTCGCGCCTCGCCTCGCGGTCGTCGCCGTCCGCGACCGCCTGCTCGTACGCCCCGTGGACCAGTTCGAGCGCCTGACGCGACAGGGGGCGCGAGATGGGGTTCGCTCCCTGATAGTTGATGGGTCGCGGTTCGACCTGAGTGTGGTCGCGCGCGGTCAGCGACTCCAGTGAGTGGACGAACGCGTCGAACCCCGACCGCGCGGTCACGTCGCGCGGCAGGCCGTGCGTGAGCGCCGGGTCCACGAGCGCGACGTCCGGACGCAGCAGTTCGTCGCTCATTCCGCGTTTCACACCGTCGAAGGAGACGACCGCGGTCTGGGTCGCCTGCGACCCGGTTCCGCTCGTGGTCGGAATCGCGACGGTCGGCGCGACCGGGCCGGGAACCTTGTCGACGCCGAGGTAGTCGCTGGCTGTCCCGCCGTGGGCGAGCAGCGTGGCGACCACCTTCGCGGTGTCGAGACACGACCCGCCGCCGACGGCCACCACGCCGTCCACCTCGACGTCGGGCAGGTCCTCGAAGTCCTCGACGCTCGGTTCGGTCGTCGCGTAGTGGACCGTCGGGTCGAGGTCGAGACCGTCGAGCGCGGCGTCGAGGACGCCCGCGGATTCGACGCCCCGGTCGGTCACCACGAGCGGGGCGTCCACGCCCAATCGGTCGAGCGTCTCCGGGAGTCGGTCGGTCACTCCCTCGCCGAACTCGGTCTCCGGCGTCGCGAACGCTATGCGGCCCTCTCCGACGAGCGGTCGGTCGTGCATGCCTCTTCGAGCGACCGGCGGACACATAAAACTGGGCTGCGACCGACCACTCTCCGATTGTCGGCCAAAACGACCGACCCTTCCGCGACCTCTACGAGTCCCCGTCGGTGGCGTACCTGTCTTCGAGGTCGCGTATTCGGTCGAGTCCCGTAATCTCGTTGCGGCCCTCCCACGTGACGAGTTCGTCCATGACCTCCCGCTGGCTCCCCGTCTCGACGATTTCGGCGTACACGTCCTGCAGGGTCTTCAGGACCGCCTTGAACCCGGTCGCGGGGAACAGCGCGATGTCGTACCCCAACGCGTCGAGTTCCTCGGCCGACAGCATCGGCGTCTTCCCGCCCTCGGTCATGTTCGCCAAGAGCGGCGCGTCGATTCGCTCGGCCGCCTCTTCGAGTTCGGCGACCGACTCGGGGGCCTCGAAGAAGATGACGTCCGCGCCCGCCTCCAAGTATGCCCGAGAACGTTCGACCGCGACGTCGAACCCCTCGACCGCCCGCGCGTCGGTCCGGGCGATGAGCACGAAGTCGTCGTCCTCGCGGGCGTCGGCCGCGGCGCGCAGCTTCGCCGTCATCTCGTCGGTCGCCACCACGTCCTTGCCTTCGAAGTGTCCGCACTGCTTGGGAAACGTCTGGTCTTCGAGGTGGACGCCCGCGACGCCCGCGGCCTCGAACTCCTCGACGGTTCGGCGCACGTTGATGGGGTTGCCGTAGCCGGTGTCCGCGTCGGCGAACACCGGCACGTCTACCGCGTTCGCCATCTGCCGGGCGCGGTCGGTCATTTCCGTCAGCGTCGTGACTCCGACGTCCGGGTAGCCGTGGACGGACGTCGAGACGCTCGACCCCGACATGTAGACGACCTCCGCGCCCGCCCGTTCGACGAGTTTCGCGCTGGCGGCGTCGTACGCGCCGGGCGCGACGACGATTCCGTCGCTCTCGACCGATTCGCGGAACTCGGCTCTCGAATTCGCCATGCCCGTGGTTCGTAATCGCGTACCATAACGTTAAGTGCGCTCGCCAGGACCTTCCGTCCGAATCCGCCGCGAGGCGACGGTCCGGAGGGAACACCGACGATGCAAGACCGCACTCGGGCGCTCGCCGTCGCCAGCACCGTCCTGCTGCTGTCGGTGCTGGTGTGGTTCAACTACTCGGCGCTGCTGCCCCGGATAGTCGAGGCGTGGTCGCTGTCTGGGCT
Source organism: Halorussus sp. MSC15.2 (assembly GCF_010747475.1). Taxonomy (NCBI): domain Archaea; kingdom Methanobacteriati; phylum Methanobacteriota; class Halobacteria; order Halobacteriales; family Haladaptataceae; genus Halorussus; species Halorussus sp. MSC15.2. The sequence goes on from NZ_VSLZ01000006.1 coordinate 107,953, forward strand.
TCAGGCGGGCGCGCTGTTCGCGGCGTTTCAGGCCGGGTACGTCGCCGCCATTCTCCCGGCCGGAATGGTCGCCGATACGTACTCGACACGGCGGGTCGTCGCCGTCGGCGCGACCGGCACGGGACTGGCGAGTCTCGGGTTCGCGGCGTTCGCCGACGGCTTCCTCGTCGGCGCGGCGCTCCGACTGGTGGCCGGAGCGTTCATGGCCGCGGTGTACGTGCCCGGCATGCGGTTCCTGAGCGAGTGGTACCCCGAGTCGGTCCGGGGACGGGCGCTGGGCGTCTACACCGGCGCGTTCTCGCTGAGCACCGGTCTCTCGTTCCTGCTCTCGTCGTCGGTCGCCGCGGCGGTGAACTGGCGGGTCGGCATCGGCGCGACCAGCGTGGGCGCGGTGGTCGCCGGACCGGTGATGCTGGCGTTCGCCCGCGACCACCCGGACGCGGCCGCGAGCGACCTGCAGTTCGACCGGAGCTTCCTCTCCAATCGGGCGTACCTCTACGCGGTCGGCGTCTACGCCGGTCACACGTGGGAACTGTTCGGCGTGCGGAACTGGCTCCCCGCGTTTCTCGTGCTCACCCCTGCGCTCGCGGGAGCGTCGAACCCAGCGGTACTGGCCGGTCTGCTGACCGGCGCGATGATGTCGCTCGGCGGCGTCGGCAACTTGCTGGGCGGGTGGGCGAGCGACTCCGTCGGCCGGATTCCGACCGTCTTCGTCGTGCTGGGCGGGAGCGCGTGCATCAGCGTGGTCCTCGGCGGCGTGGGCGACCTGCTGTCGCTCCCCGCGCTGACCGCGCTCCTGCTCGTCTACGGCACGCTCCTGACGGCCGACAGTTCGCCGACATCGACCACGGTCACCGAGGTGGTCGAGGACGAACACGTCGGGGCCGCGCTCTCGGTCCAGACGCTCACCGGATTCAGCGCCACGGTGGTCTCGCCGGTCGTCTTCGGCGCGGTCGTGGACGCCGCCGGGTACGCGTGGGCGTTCCCGACGCTCGCGCTCGGAGCGGTCTTCGGTCTCGTCTCGCTGCAGTTGCTGTCGCGGCGACTCCGGCGGTCCGCGCCCGGTCCGGAGGAACCCGCGGTGGCCGGGGAGTGACGGTGGCGAACGTATATGTGTCTGGGGGCGGCAGGTACACGCGTTACCACATGACTCACGTCGTCGCCTGTCTCGACGGTCTCGACCCCGAGTACCTCGACGCCGTCGAGACGCCGGGCTGGGACCGCATCGCCGACCGCGGGAACGCGGGCACCTGTGACGGACTCGTTCCGAGCCTCACCAACGTCAACAACGTCGGCATCGTCACGGCCAGCTTTCCCGCGGAGAACGGGGTGACGGGCAACACCTACTACGACCCCGAGCGCGACGAACAGGCCTACATGAACGACCCGTCGCTCCTGCGGTGTCGGACCGAACTCCAGCGCCGGGCCGACCGCGGCGAGACCGTCGCCGCCCTCGTGGCCAAGGACAAACTCGTCGGGATGGTCGGGCAGGACTGCGACCTCGCGGCGAGCGCGGAGGACCCGCCCGACTGGCTCGCCGACGCCGTGGGCGACCCGCCGGGCATCTACTCCGGCGGGGCGAGCGCGTGGCTGATGGACGCCGCGGTCCACGTCCTCGACGAGCGCGACCCCGACGTGCTGTACGTCTCCACGACGGACGTGATTCCCCACAAGCACGGTCCCGACGAAGCTGCGGCCGAGGAGTGGGTCCGCGAACTCGACGCCGGGGTGGCCGCGCTCGCCGAGCGGAGCGACGCGCTCGTGGCCACCGCGGACCACGGCATGAACTACAAGTCGGTCTGCGTGGACCTCGAAGCGGCCCTCGACCGGGAGCAGTTGGACGCCGAGGTGGTCCGACTCATCACCGACGAACACACCTACCACCACCAGAACCTCGGCGGGGCCGCGTACGTCTACCTCGAAGACGGGTCGGCCGACGCCCTCGCGCCGCTGGCTGACATCGACGGCGTGGCGGAGGTTCTCCCCGCCGAGGAAGCGGCCGAGCGGTTCCGACTGCCGACCGACGCCATCGGCGATGCGCTGGTTCTCGGAACCGAGTCGTCGGTGTTCGGTCCGGTCGAGGAGGGCGTTCGCGGGTCGGTCGAGTTGCGCTCGCACGGCTCTCACCACGAGCGCCGCGTTCCGTACGTCGCCAGCACCGGCACGACTCTCGACTACAACGTCGAGGCGTTTCGGGGACTCGAATAATCCGTGAGGCTCGACCGATGAGCGAGCGTACGCAGTCCACCGAGCGACGAGACGGACGCGCTCCGGGTCGCTTCTCGACCGCCACCGCGGACCGTGGAGGTGCGTCGTCAGTATGAGCGCGGGCCTCGACGCAGTGACGACACGTCTGCGCGCGGTCCGTCGCGGCTTCCTCGACGAACGAGCGTTCGTCGCGTGTCTTGTCGGAACGTGGCTGTTGACTGCGGCGACCCACCACTACATCATCGCGCCGGCGAGCGTCCTCTCGACAGTCGCCGCCGACCTCGGAGTGACTCCGGCGAGGGCGGTCTGGCTAGTGAGTGCGGTTCCAGCTTCGTGGGCGGTCACGAACTTCGCGCTCGGCGTCTGGATAGACCGACTCGGCGATTACCGGATGATAGCCATCGGGACCGGCATCGTCGTCCTCGCGGGCGGCTGGAGCTGGTGGGCCGGTCGCGAGGGCGCGTTCGGGTCGCTGCTGGCGGCGCGTCTCGTCGCGGGCGTCGCCGTGGGCGTCATCTGGACGGCGTCCACGAATCTGGTCGGCGGTGCCGTCTCTGACGCCAACCGCGGTACGACCATCGGCGTGTTCATCACGAGCGCCCCCGCGGGGTTCGCGATTGGGCAACTCTCCGGACCGCTCGTCGCGGCGCGGTTCGCTGGCACGCCAACTTCCTCGCGATGATTCTCGGCTCGGCCGTCGCGTTCGTGCTCCTCACGGCGGGGGTGCGCGGTCTCACGGTCGAACCGACGACCAACACCGCGTCGATGCGCGCGAACTTCGCCGCCATCCTGAGACGCCCAGTGGTGTGGTACGGCTGCGCGATGGCGTTCGCGGCCTACTCCTGTTACCTCTTCCTGAACAGCTGGTTGCCGTCGTATCTCGCCCAGGAGTTCGCCCTCTCGGCCGCGCTGAGCGGTCTGCTAACCGCGGTGTTCCCGGCGATGGGTATACTCTCGCGGGCGGGCGGCGGCGCTATCTCGGACCGACTGCTGAACCGGCGGCGACTGCCGGTCCTCCGGGTCGCGTTCCTCGTTTCGCTCCCGCTGGTCGTCCTCATCGCGCTGACGAGGCAACTCGCAGTCATCGTCGCGGCGCTGGTCGTCGCCGGGTTCGTCATTCAGCTCACGTTCGGCGTCGTGTACAGCTATGTGCAGGAGGTCGTAGAACCACAGATTACGGGGACGGCGCTGGCGTTCCTGACGACGGCGGGAATCTCCGGCGCGTTCACGGCGCCGCTGGTCGCGGGGGCGCTCATCGAATTCACCGAGACGTACCTGTTGGCGTTCGCCTACGCGGCCGCGCTGACGGGACTCGGACTCCTCGTCTCCTGGTTCGCTCCGGAGTCACGCGGCCGGTCGGGGGGCTGAGGAACGCCGCCTTCCGCGGACACGTTCGGAAGGTGATTCGGCTGCGGTACTGGATGCTCGACCGCCGACTAGATGTCGAACACGTCGAGACCGGTTCGCTCGTCGAGGTGGTGCGTGAGCGGCGTCTCGCCGAGGGTCACCAGCACCTCGAAGGTCCCCGAGACCCGCGCATCCGAGCAGTGGCCGCCCAGCGACTCGAAGGAGTCGTCGGCTACCTGAATGTGGGTGTGTATCTTGTCCGGGCCGATGTTGCCGAGGAAGCTGGTCACCTCGAACTGGCCGGTGAACTCCTCCTCGCTGTACTCCTGGGCCTCGGTGTCGTAGTGGCCGAGCGTCACCCGGTCCACCGCGCCGATGGCGGTCAGGAAGCCGTTCTCGATGTCGTACTCGTCGCGGAGTTCGGCGAGCGAGTCGAGGACTTCCTCGCCGGGGTCGAGTCGTACGACGATTCGGTCGCCTTCGCGTACGTGGTCCATGTGTGCGTTAGCCACGACGGCTACCGCCCACTTCGTAGTACCGCTCGCGTGACTCTCTGCCGGTTTCGCGAAAAGAAGCGGTGGTTCGGCTTCAGTCGAGGTCGGGGCGCGACAGTTCGGTCTCCCTCGCGGTCACGAACTCCAGCAGGACTGGCGTCCCCTCCTCGGTCTTCTCGATGCCGCGCTCGATGGCACCGGCGATTTCGTCTGGGTCCTCGATGCGCTCGCCGTACGCGCCCAGCCCCTCGGCCACCGTCCGGAAGTCACCGCCGAACGGGGTGTCGTAGCTCGCCATCTCCTCGTTGTTCAGGAGGATGGAGAGAATCGGGATGTCGTAGCGGGCCGCGGTCTCGATGTCGAGACCGGTCATACCGATGGCTCCGTCGCCCCAGACGTTGATGCAGAGCTTGTCGGGGTGGGCCAGTTTGGCCCCCATCGCCAGTCCGAGACCGTAGCCGAGTTGCGTCGTCTTCCCCCACCCGATGTAACCCAGCGGTTCCGTGGACTCCCAGAACGGCGCGAGGAAGTCGCGGGCGTTCCCGGCGTCGTGGGTGACGATGGCGTCCTCGGCGTCCACGACTTCAGTGAGTTCGTTGATGACCCGATACGGGTTGATGGGTGTCTCGTCGGACTCCAGTTTGGGCCGCCAGTCGGCCAGCCACTCCTCTTCGACCTCCCGAATCTCCTCGACCACGTCCTCGCGGCGGCCGCGCGGCCCGTCGAGACGGTCCTCGGTTTCCGCCACCATCGCTTCGAGCGTCAGCTTCGCGTCGCCGACGATGGCGTGGTCGCTCTCGACCTCCTTGTCGATGTCTGCGGGGTCGAGCGTGGCGTGGACGATGGCGTTGTCCTCGGGCACGGTGATGCCGTAGGACGACGTGGAGAAGCTGGTTCCGACGCCGAACAGCAGGTCGCACTCGTCGAGGAAGTGCGCGAGCTGACCGGGTTCGCTCTTGGACCCCGCCCCGAGCGAGAGCGGGTGGTCCTCGGGGAAGGCGCTCTTCCCGTTGAGGCTGGTGGCGACCGGAGCCTCCACGAGTTCGGCGAGTTCGCGGAGCGGCTCCCACCCCTTCGCGTAGTGGACGCCCTGCCCGGCGTAGATGACCGGCCGCTCGGCGTCGAGCAGCATGTCCACCGCCGGCGGGACGTCGCTCGGGTCGGGACCAGTCTTCCGTGACTCGGTTGGTTCGTACTCGACGTCGCCAACCTCCTCGTCCCAGACGTCCATGGGAATCTCGACGAGCGCCGGGCGCGGCCGACCGTTGCGCGCGGCGCTGAACGCCCGGCGGACGGTGTCGGCGACCGCCTCCGGGTCGGTGAGTTGCTCGCAGGACTTGGTGACGTGCTGGTAGTTGAGGAAGGAGTTGAACTTCGGGTCCACGTCGGTCTTCGACCGGTCGTAGCCCCGCGGAAACGCGACCAGCGGGACCGACTCCGCGTACGCCTGCGCGACCCCGCCGAAGGAGTTCTCCGTGCCGGGACCGTGCTGGCAGGCGAACACGCCGACTTCGTCGCCCGAAGTCACTCGGCTCACGGCGTCGGCCATGTGTACGCCCGTCCGCTCCTGTCGGACGACTATCGTCTCGATTCCCGCCTCCTCGACGGCCCCGGTGTCGAACAGCGGGTTCGACGGGAATCCGAAGAGGTAATCGACGCCTTCCGCGACGAGAACGTCCGCAATCGCCTCTGTCACGTCCATGTCAGTGTGTGGCGCGGTGCAGTGTTGTAAATGTATTTATAATGTTCTTTGGTGATGATTGTATGCTGGCGCGAGTGCGTGCGGCGAAAACCTCAAACCAGTCCCGCGTGAGTGATAGGTATGTCAGAGCGCGCCGATATCGAGCGGCTGTGCGTCCACGAATCGGTCGAGAACGTCGTGCCGAAGGAGGCGTTCGTCGAGGCGTTCGACGACCTCGACGTGCCCGCCGAACTCGTCGGCGACGGCGAGGACTACGCCGAGTCCGACGCCGTCGTCTCGTTCAGACCCCGCCCGGAGTTCCTCGACGCGGGGTGGGTCCACTGCGCCCGCGCCGGGTACGACGAGTTCGACACCGACGCCTACGAGGCCGCGGGGGTTCCGCTGACGAACTCCTCGGGCATCCACGGCGAGACCGTCGGCGAACTCGCGGTCAACTACATGCTCTCGTTCGCCCGCCTGCTCCACGTCTACCGCGACCACCAGCACGACGCCGACTGGTACGACCCCGACTACGAGCGCCCGTTCACCGTCGGCGGCGAGCGACTCTGCGTGGTCGGTCTCGGGACGCTCGGGCGCGGCATCGCCGAACGCGCCGACGCCCTCGGGATGGAAGTGGTGGGCGTCCGGCGCTCCGACGAGTCGGTGCCCGGCGTCTCCCGAGTGTACGACCCGGAGGACCTCCACGAGGCCATCGCGGACGCTCGATTCGTCGCCATCGCGGTGCCCCACACGCCAGCGACCGAGGGCATGTTCGGCGCGCCGGAGTTCCGGCGGATGCGCGACGACGCGTACCTCATCAACGTCGCTCGCGGCCCCATCGTGGACGAGGACGCGCTCGTCGATGCGCTCGACGCCGGCGACGTCGCGGGCGCGGGGTTGGACGTCTTCGAGACCGAACCCCTGCCGGAGGACTCCCCGCTGTGGGACTTCGAGGAGGTCATCATCTCCCCGCACAAGGGGTCGGCGACCAACCGGTATCACCTCGACATCGCCGACCTGGTGTCGGAGAACGTCCGCCGATACCTCGCGGGCGAGGACCTCCGCAACCGAGTCGCGTAGCGTCTCGGCCACGACGCGTGAATCCGCGCGTACCTACTGGCTCGACGTGTCACAGCCTCGACTCTGCGGGATTCGGCCCCGTTACGGCGAAGGGTTTACACGCCACCGACCAATGGTACGTGATAACGCAAACCCATGGCCAAGCGCGACACGTCCGGAGAGTCCGGTCCCGCCAGCGACGAGCGAGCGAACTACGACTACCGCGAAGGTACAGTCGAGCGACCCGGTCTCGTTGACGACCTCGAATCGCTCGTGGACGGCGAGGTCAGATTCGACACCTACACGCGCCAGCTGTACGCCACCGACGCCAGCGCCTACGAGGTGACGCCAATCGGGGTCGTCTTCCCCACTTCGACCGCGGACGTGAGCGCGGCGGTCGAGTACTGCGCCGACCGGGAGATTCCGGTCCTCCCCCGCGGCGGCGGCACCAGTCTCGCCGGACAGACCGTCAACGAGGCCGTCGTCCTCGACTTCACGCGGGGGATGGGCGAGGTACTGGACGTCCGCCCCGAGGACCGCGAGGTGCGCGTCGAACCCGGGGCCGTCCTCGCGGAGTTGAACGAGCGACTCGCGCCCCACGACCTGAAGTTCGCGCCCGACCCCTCGACGGCCAACCGGAGCGCCATCGGCGGGGCCATCGGCAACAACACCACGGGCGCCCACTCGCTGAAGTACGGCAAGACCGACGCCTACGTCGAGGAGTTGGAGGTCGTGCTGGCCGACGGCACCGTGACGACGCTCGGGGAGGTGTCGCTCGACGAACTGCGGGCGGGTGCCGACCCGGACGGGACGCTCGAAGAACGCCTCTACGCCGAGGCGCTCCGGGTAATCGACGAGGAGGCCGACACCGTCGAAGGGGCGTATCCCAGTCTCAAGCGGAACGTCTCGGGCTACAGTCTGGACGCGCTGGTCGAAGAAGCCCAAGATGGAACCGTCAATCTCGCTCGCCTGATGGTCGGAAGCGAGGGGACCCTCTGCATCGTGACCGAGGCGACGCTCTCGCTGGAACCGGTGCCGAACACGACCGCTATCGGCCTGCTCACCTACGACAGTCTCGTCGAGGCGATGGAGGACGTCGGGCCGATTCTCGAACACGACCCCGCCGCCGTCGAGGTGTTGGACGGCGTGCTCGTGGACCTCGCCCGCGACTTGGAGGAGTTCAAGGACGTGGTGAGCATCCTCCCCGAGCGGACCGACTCCTTCCTGCTCGTGGAGTTCTACGCCGAGGACGACGAGGCGGCCGAGCGGAAGGTCCGGGAACTGCTCGACGACCGGGTGGGCGACGTCGCGTTCGACGGACTGACGGCGTTCTCCGACGAGGAGCAGGAGGAGTTCTGGAAGATGCGGAAGGCCTCGACACCCATTCTGCTCTCTCGCACCACCGACGAGAAGCACATCGCCTTCATCGAGGACATCGCGGTCCCGCCCGAACACCTCCCCGAGTACATCTCGGACTTTCAGGACGTCTTCGACGACCACGACACGTTCGGGAGCTTCTACGCCCACGCCGGACCCGGGTGTATCCACGTCCGGCCGCTGATAAACACCAAGAACGCAGAAGGTATCGAGCGGATGGAGTCCATCGCCGACGCCGCGACCGACCTCGCGGTGAAGTACGGCGGGAGCGTCTCGGGCGAGCACGGCGACGGCCGCGCGCGGACCCAGTGGAACAAGAAACTCTACGGCGAGGACGTCTGGCAACTGTTCCGAGACCTCAAGACGGCGGTAGACCCCGACTGGCTCCTGAACCCGGGCAACGTCTGCGGCGACCACGACATGACCGAGAACCTCCGGTTTGACACCGACTACGAGTTCGACGCCGGGTTCGAACCGGAACTGAACTGGGAGAACGACAACGGCTTTCAGGGGATGGCCGAACTCTGTCACGGTTGCGGCGGCTGTCGCGGCGGACAGGACACCACCGGCGGCGTGATGTGTCCGACCTACCGCGCCTCCGAGGAGGAGATTCAGTCCACGCGCGGCCGGGCGAACCTCCTCCGGTCGGCCATGTCGGGTGACCTCGACGCCGCGACCCCCGCCGAATCCGACTCGGATTCGGTCGCTTCCGGAGCGGGTGACGATGAGCAGTTCGACGTCGAGTTCATGCACGAGGTGATGGACCTGTGCATCGGGTGTAAGGGCTGTTCCGTGGACTGCCCGAGCGAGGTGGACATGGCGAAACTCAAGGTCGAGGTCGAACGCGAGTACAAGGAGCGCCACGGCGCGAGCCTCCGGGACCGCGCGTTCGCCAACATCGACGCGCTCTCGAAGGTGGGTAGCGCGCTCGCGCCCGTCGCCAACTGGGGCCAGACCCTCCCGGGTGCCCGCACGCTGCTCGAAAAGACGGTGGGAATCGCCCGCGAGCGCTCGCTCCCCGAGTTCGAGAGCGAGACGTTCCGCGACTGGTTCGAGGAGCGCGGCGGCGCGCGAGTGGCCGAAGCCGAGGCGGAGCGACGGGCCGTCCTGTTCCCCGACACTTACACCAACTACAACAAGCCCGAGACGGGGAAGGCCGCCGTGAGCGTCCTCGAAGCCGCCGGGGTCCACGTCACGGTGGCGGACGTGACGGGGAGCGGGCGGCCGCCCCACTCGAAGGGGTTCGTCGAGAAGGCCCGCGACATCGCGACCCGGAACGTCGAGACGCTATCGGAGTACGTCGCCGACGGCCGTGATGTCGTCGTAGTCGAACCCTCCGACGCCGTGATGTTCCAGTCTGACTACCTCGACCTGCTCGGCGGGGCGGAGCGCACCCCGGAACCGGCGGGCGCGCAGGCCTCGGGAGTGGCGGGCGAGGACGTGGAGACCCTCGCGTGCAACACCTACGGCGTCTGCGAGTACCTCGACACGTTCCGCCTCGGCGAGAGCGTGACGTGGAACGCGCCCGCGGAGTCGCTCACCTACCACGGGCACTGCCACCAGAAGTCGGTCAAGAAGGACCATCACGCCGTGGGCGTCCTGCGCCGGGCGGGCTACGAGGTCGAACCGCTCGATTCGGGCTGTTGCGGGATGGCCGGGACGTTCGGCTACGAGGCCGAACACTACTCGATGTCGCAGGCCATCGGTCGCATCCTCTTCGACCAAATCGACGACAGCGACGGCGACGCCGTAACCGCGCCGGGCGCGTCCTGCCGGACCCAACTCGGCGACGAGTACGACGCGGCGGTTCCCCACCCCGTCGAGAAGTTGGCGAGCGCGCTCGACTGACCCCGCCTACCGAGAGGACTCCGATTCCGCTTCCGCCTCCACGACCATCACCCGGAGGTCGTTGACGTTGGTCCCGGTCGGGCCGGTCACGACGAGCGCGTCTCTCGCGTCCAGAAACGGAAAGGCGTCGTTCTCTTCGAGCGCACTGCGGGCCTCGACCCTGTCGTCGCCGACAGTCTCGGTGTCCACGATTGCGCCGGCCGCCTCCGACGCGCCGTCGATGCCGTCGGTGTCCACGCTCGCTATCACGACGCCTTCCTCGTCGAGTTCCAGCGCCGCGCTCAGCGCGAACTCCTGATTCGGGCCGCCGTCGCCGTCACCGCGCAGCGTCACCGTCGTCTCGCCCCCGGAGAGCACGACCGCGGGCGGTTCGAACGGGTTGCCGGTCGCTCGCATCTCCTCCGCGATTCCGACGTGACTCTTGGCGGCCTCGCGCGCTTCGCCGCGGATTCGGGAACTGAGGACGTGGGCGTCGTAGCCTCGTTCGACCGCCTCGTCGCGGGCGGCGGCGAGCGCCGTGAACCCGTCCGCGAGGACGTGCGTCTCGACGCCCTCGAACGCCGGGTCGCCGGGACCGGGCGTCTCCGGGAGGTCGCCCGCGACGCCGCGCTGGAGTCGCTCGCGAACCGGCTCCGGAACGTCGAGGTCGTACCGTTCCACCACGTCTAGCGCCTCGGCGTACGTCGAGCGGTCGGGCGTGAGCGGGCCGCTAGCCACAACGTCGAGGTCGTTGCCCACGACGTCGCTGAAGACGAGTCCGACGACCGTCGCGGGTGCCGCGGCCTCGGCGAGACGGCCGCCCTTGATTGCGGAGAGATGCTTCCGAACGGCGTTTATCTCGTCTATCGCGGCCCCTGAGGCGAGCAGTTCGTCGGTGACTCGCTGGACGTCCGCGAGCGAGAGGTCGCCCGCCGGGGCGGGCAACAGCGCGCTCCCGCCGCCGGTGACGACGCCGAGGACGAGGGTCTCCGCCGTCGCCGAGTCGGCGAGTTCGCGGACCCGCGCGGCCCCCGCCGCGCCGCGCTCGCTCGGGACGGGGTGGTCGCCCTCGACGAGTTCGACCGCGGTCGTCTCCGGGAGTACGTCGGTGACGACGATTCCCCCGTGGATTCGCTCTCCCAACTCGTCTTCGAGGGCGGCGGCTACCGTGCCCGCCGCGTTCCCGCCCCCGACGACGAGAACCTCCTCGTACTCCGAGAGGTCGTACGTAGCGCCGCCGACTGTCAACTGTTCGCCGTCGAGGGCGACGCTCTCGCCGACGACCCGGGCCGGTGCGCACCCTCGATTCCCGCTTCGAGGCAGTTCAGCGCGACTTCGTGGGCGGCCGTCTCGGCCAGCGACTCCCGAAACACGCTCATACTTCGAAGGTGTGGGACGGTGACAAAACACTAACGGTGGTCGGTGCCTGCGACCGCAGTCAGCGAACGGCGTCAGTCGTCGTCGCCGACGAGAGAGGGATGGCACTCGTGGTTCCCCACGTGGTACTTCGGGTACTTGACCCCGCACCGGGGGCACTGGACGGTCTGCTGGTTCGTGTACCAGATTCCGCCGTACAGCAGGAATACCATGTAGAGGAAGTTGAGGAACATGATTGTCAGGTATATCGTCCCGAGGTGGTCCGGCATCTATTCCGACGCTCCCACGTACTGTGGGTCCACGTGCTTGAGACGGTTAGTTCTTCTAGGTGGGTAGCCCGAGCGAGCGAGTCGCGGTTGCCGAGGCCGGAAGCTATAACAGAACCGTCGGGGCTATAGTACTTTACTCGACAGTCGAATGCTGGTGACCATCGCCGTCCGGTTGAAGGAACGAATCGTACACGCTATCGCACCGCTCCGCGGCGACGGCCGCGGTTGGGCGCTGGTCGCCATCGCGGTCGGGTGGCTGCTGATTCTCGGGACGCGCATCACGATTCCCGTGTTACTGCCCGGAATCAAGGCGACCTTCGACATCGACAACGCGACCGCCGGGTTCACTATCACCGTCATCTGGGCGGTGTACGGCCTGTCGCAGTTCCCGGCCGGTCTCCTGAGCAACCGCATCGGCGACCGGAAAGTGCTCCTCGCCAGCCTCGCGGTTATGACGCTGAGTATCGCGGCGCTCGCGGCGGCACCCCTCTTCGGGGTCTTCCTCGTCACGGCGGCGCTCGTCGGCGTCGGGAACGGTCTCTACGGACCCACGCGGGGGACGCTCCTCTCGTCCATCTATCCCGACAACGACAGCGCCGCCATCGGATTCACGCTCGCGGTCGGAAGTCTCGGTGCCGCGGCGCTCCCTATCCTCGCCGGGGCGGCCGTGGGTCGCCTCGGATGGCGCGTGACGATTGCGTGCGCCGTCCCCCTGCTCTTCGCTACGACGGTGCTGGCGTGGCGAGTCGTCCCGACTACCGCAATCCCCGCCGCCACCGAGTCGTCCCCTCGGCGTCGTTTCCGCGGTCTCCTGTCTGCTATCAGTCGTCGGCGAGTCGTCCTCGGGGTCGGAGGGAAGACGATACGAGTGTTCGTCTTTCAAGGCCTCACCGCGTTTCTGCCGACGTATCTCATCACCGTCAAGGGTATCGACGAAGTGACCGCCAGCGTCCTCTTCGCCACGCTCTTCGTGAGCGGTGCCGCCGCGCAGGTAGGCGGCGGGCGCGCGGTCACTCGCTACGGGAATCGACTGGTACTAGTGGCGCTGGCCGCCGTCAGCGTGCTACCGCTGCTCGCGCTCCCGTTTCTCTCAGGTCTCGTGCCCATCACCGTCGTCATCGTCCTCGCGGGCATCCAACTCGGCATCGCGCCGGTCACGAACACCTACATCATCAACGCGCTCCCGCCGGCGGACCGAAACGGTGCGTGGGGACTGTTACGGACCGGCTACTTCCTGATAGCATCGACGGGGTCGGTCTTCGTCGGCGTCCTCGCCGACGAGGGGTACTTCGACGGCGCGGTCCTGATACTCGGCGGCCTGCTCGCCGTCGTCGCGATAATCTTCGCCTTCCTCCCCGGACTCCCGCGCGAGGAGTAGTTGGGTCCGTACTTGTAGTCGGCGTCGCTGTTACCCTGTCGAACGAGCATCGTCTTCTCTCGATAGCCTTGCATCGGGGAAAATGGATTTGTATTAATACAAACTGGATTGAAAAGGCTTATGTTATTCGTATTATGAGAGCGTGTTATGCGACGACTCGACGACTGGCCTGAACCGACGTTTACAGAGCAGTGCCCGGGTGAGCACCGATGAGTGGAGAGAACGGGAAAATCGATGCAGAATTCTTCGAAGAACACATCTCTCCCAATCTTGGTGCTACACGGGATGCAGTCGCCGTTGGACCCCGACACGGAATCGACTTCGGCGTGCTTGCGGTCGGGGACCAGCGTCTCATCGTCGCGACCGACCCCGTATCAGTAATGCCCAAGATTGGGTTCGCCCGGGCAGGGAAGTTAGCTCTACACAGTGTCCTCTCGGATGTCGCAGTCAGCGGTATCCCACCGTCTTTCCTCTCGGTCAACTTCACGCTTCCGTCCGAGATGACTGACGCCGAGTTCGCCGAACTCTGGGAGGCGATGACCGCCGAATGCGAACGGCTCGGGGTGAGCGTCGTTACTGGCCACACCTCCCGTCAGGACGTGTCCTTCCCGTGGGTCGGCGGGGCGACAGCGATGGGCGTTGGTAGCCCGGAAAGAATTGTCCGCCCCGATGGTGCTCAACCGGGGGACACGGTCCTCCTCACGAACGGCCCCGGTATCGAGGTGGCCGGGTTGTTCGCGGCGCTCGCCGGGGACCAACTTGACGTCGGTGCGGGTCTCGTCGAGCGGGCGGAAGCAAGACTCGACGAGACGACGCTCGTCCGTGACGCACTCACCGCGGTGGACGCAGGTACCGTGACGGCGATGCACGACGCTACGGAATGTGGGCTTCAAGGCGCACTCGTCGAACTAGCAGATGTGAACGACCTCAACTTTGCCGTGTCGAGCGACCGCCTCCCCGAGCAGAGAGACGTCACTGGTATCTGTGAGTCGGTGAACCTCGACCCGTGGAAGGTTTCATCCCGAGGGACGCTCCTCATTACGACACCAAAGCAGTACGTCGATTCAATCGTGAGCGCTCTCGAAGACCGTGGCACTCCTGCAACTATCATCGGAGAAGTCCGGGAGGGCACTGGCGTCACTGTCGATGGCAACCAGGTAACACACCCCGACACAGACCCTGCTTGGGAAGCCTTCGAATCCTTTCAATAGGTCCATCCAAATACGGGCATAATTCGTCGTCTCGCCGCAGAGACGACTGACTTAGTATATCACTATGGGATTTATGTATTTCTTGCCGAAGCGTCTCACCCGCCCGATACATCGGACGTCGTGGCTTTCACCGCTCGTCTTCGCCTCTCTCCCGAGTGTTGTCGATGACGTCGCCGATTTCTCCCGCTTCGATGTGCGAGTAACTCTCGTTCGTAACCGATATCGAGGAGTGGCGAAGCGCGGCTTGAGCGTCAGTCGGGTTCGACCGGTACAGTTCGTCGCCGAGACCGCGTCGCGCCCCGTGGGGTTTCAGATACTCTCCGTCGACCTCAAGGTCTGCCTCGTCACAGAGACGCTTCATTACGGACCGTGCGCCCTCCGTCGAAATCGCGGGGAGGACGACCTCGTTCTCTCGGACCACTGCGTCGATATCCGCCGTTTCGAGGTCGATATCCGTCACCTGCGACCGGACTGCGCCGTACTTCGACGGCGCGTGTTCGGTCGGGAACAGCGGAAACTCGGTCGTTGGCGGTTCGAGTTCGTCCTTCCACCGTCGGAGCGGTTTCTGTGCCACTTCGGGCAGCGGTGCGTACTCGTACTCTTGGCTCTTCCCGAGGACGCGGAGTGAGCCGTTCTCCCAATCGACGTCGGCCCACGTCGCGCCGTTTCGGCGGTCGTCTTTGGGGTGAGAGAAGACTTCCGCGCCGCGGACGCCCGTGTGCGCGAGCAGTGCGACGAGTGCGTGTTGGCGGAGTCGCTTGCGCTTCTGAGTTTCGTCGCCGGACTCGATTGCTTCGAGCGCCCGCTGGCGGACGTACGATTCGAGTTGTCGTCGGTCGTCCGGACTCCAGAACTGCTGGGTCTCTCTGGTCCCGGGGTCGTCGGGTAGCTCTTCGAGCGCGATTTCGTCTTCCGCCGGATTCGATTCGAGCAGATGGTCGCGCGAACACCACGTCAGGAACGCTCGCACGTATGCGTAGTACGTCCGTGCGGTGCTGGCGGCGTACTCGTCCTGCCGGACCTTCGTCTTGAGATGGCGTGCGTACCGCCGGAGGTGTATCGGTTCCACCGCGGCCAGCGATTCGACGCCCTCCTCGCGGTCGAGCCAGTCGGCCCAGCGTCGAACGACCGACTCGGCGTTCGAGACGTAGTTGCCCGAGCCGTTTCCCTCAGGGTCCGCGACGGCCTTGCTTCGTACGTAGTCGGCGAGGGCGTCTTCGATATCTGTTCGCCGGGCGGAAGAGCTGTCCTTTCGGTTGTCCACGGTTCGTGCTGTTGGTACGGCGCGGGGGTGACAAAAATCACTCGGTATTATGGCTCTAATGCAAAGTGGACTCGTGACGGTGTTTTGGACGTAAAATCGCATGACGGCGCGGCCTATCGCCATCTATAAAGTAATAAATGATATATCGAAACTTCTGGCTGTGTTGTTCAGAACTCGTGGAATCTGTGCATGGTAGAAACCGACCCAACAGTTCCTGAGTGGCTACATGCCGCTCACAATCTTCCAAAAACCATAGAATATATCACAGAAATCAATCACAGGCGGGCGGAGTCTGGAATGAAAGACTGCCATGTGTGATACCTCTGTCGACCAACCACAAACACCGAAGAAGAGAGGGCCGTTAACCCGGTTTCACATCGTCTAACATCCGCTCGAGGAACTTCCGAAACCGCTCAGCCGTCAGCCGCGGCTTCGACCGAAACTCGACCTCCATAGACACTTGCACCAAGAAATCAACCAACAACCACATATTATACAGCAACACCTCCTTCCAAAGTGGAACAGCCGGACAGGCAACGATTGCGACGTCGTCATCCCACCAAATTGCTTAATCTTGCTATACGCCGTTTCAATCCCAGCTCGCTTTTCGTACTGCTCAATCTTAGCCCGCGTTTTCCTCCGATTTCATCCGAGACCGAGAGATTCGTCGCAAACGCCTGCTCAGCATTGTAGTCCCCGTCCGGCGGCAACACCACAACCGACGTCCACACCTCCTCGTTAGTCACCCTATGTTTCACTGGGCCAGTAATCCTGTGAACTAGCTTCACCCACACCTTCCCGTCCTTCTTCGTCCCCAGGTCTCGTTTCGTTTCTGGAATCGGGATGACGTACATCAAGTCGTAATCTTCCAGTGCAGCGATGGACTCAGCAGCGAAAAACTCCGTATCAGTCTTCAATACGAGGGAGCGGATAGTGGAGCATCTCCACAGTCACCGACGGCTGGCGGCCAACTCCTAAACTACAGTGACTTACACGCCACGAACCACTCGATGTGAGTGGACAACCGAATCGGAAATTCGATTTAGCGCTCACTGGCAGACGAGGCGGAAACGTCTGGACGATTGACGGAGAGCCGTACCCCGACGCCAATCCACTCTCTGTACAGCCTGGTGACCATGTTCGCGTCCACATGGTGAATCATAGTCCTGTGGTCCATCCGATGCACTTGCACGGCCACTTCTTCCAAGTGGGGGACGCCGTCCAAGACACAGTTCTTGTTCCGCAACACATGGGTGAAGTGACGTTCGACTTTATCGCCGACAACCCGGGCGACTGGCTCTTCCATTGCCACAACCTGTATCATCTCGATGCAGGAATGGCACGTGTGATTACATATGTCCAATGACCGACTTCTATACAGGTGTGACGAGAGTAGGTTCGGTTGGCCTGTAAATCTGACAGTGCAAAACAGGACACTACGACTCCTAACTGGCCACGAGAAAGCTGATTGACGTTAATCGGCGTTCGTGACCGCAGCACCGGACTGAGACTCAGACCGGTACGCTCGCCATAGCCCCTGGGCATAGGCGCCGAGGAACATCCCGCCGATTCCCCACAGAATGGGGAAGTTCCCGATGCCGAGGCTCGCATACGCCGCACCCGGACAGATACCCGACAGTCCCCAGCCGACGCCGAAGATACTGCCACCGACCAACACGTTCCGATCGAACGACTTCAATCGCCGGGTGTACTCCTCGCCGGTCAGCGGGGCATGGTCGAGCCACCGCATCGCCACCGTGAACGTGATGCCGGTCACGACTGCCGCCCCGCCCATCACGAACACCAATCCGAAGTCGTCGAGCTGGAGGAAGTCCAGCACGATTTCTGGGCGTGCCATCTGGCTGAAGCCGAGGCCGAACCCGAAGACCAGGCCGCCAACGAAGATTAGCGGCATGAACCACGGCGACCGACCCGTCTCTTGCTGACTGCTCATGGTGTCACCCCCAGTGCTTGAACGAGTTGCGCGGTGCCGATAGCGATGGCCATGAACGTCGCCACGTTCACAATGGAGGTCCGCGAGCCCGAGCCGACCCCGCAGACACCATGGCCTGATGTACATCCTTTCCCGAGACGGGTACCAATGCCGACGAGGAACCCACCGCCGAGGAGCCGCCACCATTGGACGTCTGTCGTCCAGATGCCGCCCTGAAACAGGACAGCGTAGACGGCGGCGCCCGCGACGATACCGAGCGTGAACACGACCCGCCAATCACGCGATTGGATGTACTTGAAGCGGTTGAATCGCGGGAAATCCGACACATACGACAGTGTCGATTCAAGGAACGTACTCGCACCCGCGATGATTCCTGTTCCAAGGTAGATAATCGCAGCACCGAGACCAATGAGAACCCCACCGATGGCGTAGTGGACAACGCCACGCGGGAAGAGGTCCCAAGCGGCGAGAAGCGGTGTGATATCGAGCATGTGCCGGATTAGTCCCCCGTGAGTGCTTCGTCACTTGCAGCGCAGTTGTTCGGTCCCAGCTCAAGGGTGAACGCTTCGTCGTCGTCAGTATCACGCTGGCCGAGGTTGGTTGCGATGATTTCCTCGTAGTTTGCAGGCCGGGGCGGCATATCTGCGACGATGAATTCGACGAATTCGTCCCTGTCCATCGAGAGCGCGTCCATCGACTCCTGCAAGTCACCGAGCGCGGCAGTGTACGTCCCGTCGTTCGGCGCTGCGGCGTCGCTAAAGTGTGCGGGCGCGACGATGGTATCAGCGGCCTGCGGCAGAATCTTCTCGGTGAGACTTTCGTAGAGGGTTTCCGCCGCGTTCTTAGCAGCTTCAGGGTCTTCGAGGTCGGGGCGAGCAACGCTCTCAGTGAACAAGCCGTCACCGGTGAACAGGACGTTCCCGACCTTGTACGCCGTCATACCCGTGGTGTGCCCGGGCGTGTGAACAACGTCGATTTCAACGTCGCCGACGGTGAAGGTGTCGCCGTTCGCGACCGTCTCGTAGGACTGGTCGTACTCCACGCCGCGGTCGGCAGCGGGCGCAGGGAGAACCGCCATCGCACCAGTCTCGGCGGTGAGGGCACGGATACCAGAGATGTGATCGGCGTGAATGTGGGTATCGAGCGCGTACGTGAGGTCTGCGCTGTGCGTCTGTACATCCTCAAGGTATTCGTCCGTGAACGCGCGGAGTGGGTCGATGACGGCGGCTTCGCCTTCCGAGATGATGAGGTAGGCGAGACAGCCGCTCGACGGGCGCTGGTACTGGAGAATCGTCGCGGCGGTGTCGGCGTTCAATTCCTGTGACTCGTAGATGCGTGCCCAGCCCTGCATGCCGTCTTCGAGGTGGTTGACGGTGTAGTCGCGCTCTTTGAGCAGGCCTGCAACGTACTCGCTCGACCCGCCTTTTGCGCACAACACCATTACTTCGCGGTCGTCAGGAATGTCGGCAACGAGTTCATCGTCAACATCGCCGGTGAGGAACTCGAAGTACGGGATGTTGATGATTTCAACATTTTCTCCGCTGATTTGCCATTGGTTGAAGTCGTCAGCGGCACGGGTGTCGAGGAGGAACACCTCCTCGCCCGCGTCGATGCGGTCTTTGAGTGTCGTGGGGTCGATCGATTCGACCGCCACGTCTGCGTCTGGGAAGTTGTCTACTGTCATCACCTGGTGTTACTTCCTTCACGCCAATAAAGGTTGCTATGATATTTCCAAAATAGCACAATACTATCTCCGGTTCGCCATGGGCATGCGCACAAAACAAACGGCTAGATGGCAGTATTAGCGAACCTCGGCGAGTAGAGTCGTGTGCAGAAATGACTATGACCGACAATCTTTTAACAACGCCAGCAGTATTGTGGAATGCGTTCAACACAGAACATTCGTGACCACTATGAATACGGAATACGATACCGCAGAAACACTCGACGTAAAGGGCCAGAACTGTCCGATGCCGGTCGTCAAGACCAAACAGACAATCGACGACCTGTCAGCAGGCGACATCCTCGAAGTGTTGGCCACCGACCCCGGCAGCATGAGCGACATCAAAGGCTGGGCCGAGACAACCAACGGCGTCGCACTCATCGATCAGGTCGAAGACAGTGACGTCTACAAGCACTACGTCCAGAAGGAGGACTAACGACCCATGAGTACCGAGACAAACGCTGGAGACGCAGCTGACGTTGACAAGCTGAGTCGCGCCGAACTCCAGCGACAGGTCGAAGAACTCCAAGATGAATTGGCGGACGTGAAAGTCCAATTGGACGATGGACCGAAGAAGATGTCGATTATTGCGACGAAGGGCACGCTGGACATGGCGTATCCGCCGCTCATCTTGGCGAGTACCGCCGCTGCGTTCGGCTGGGACGTGACCGTCTTCCATACGTTCTGGGGGCTCGACATCCTCCACGAAGAGCAGTCGAAAAACCTGAAGCTGAGCGCCGTCGGCAACCCCAACATGCCCGTACCCAATGCGATTGCTGCGCTCCCAGGCATGGACTCCGTGGCAACGAAGATGATGAACAAGAAAATCGCGGACAACGACACCGCGACCATCGAAGAGTTGATCGATACATCGCTCGACATGGGTGTCGATTTCCTCGCGTGCCAAATGACGGCTAATCTGATGGACTATGATGAGGATGCGTTCTACGAGGGCGTGACGACTGGTGTCGGTGCAGCCACTGCACTTCAGGATATGGCTGACGCCGACATCCAGCTCATGATATAGAGTGGTGAAGTGGCCAGAGTATAGTGCAGTTTTGCTACAAGAACTAACTATTCTGGAGTCGTAATTCTGTGTGAAGCAGGGAAAACGTACAGTTCGAGCACAATGACGGGCAGTTTTCCCTGCTCCATTTGCGGACGTTGGTATTGAAGTACGATGTTTCTGACCCAGTCCGGTATTGTATTCCCGCCACAACACCATCACAACTCTTTTACACTGTCTCCTGGTAGTATTGCACATAATGAGCAATAAGGAAGTGAGGCCAGCCGAAGTGGCACGGCGCCTCGAAGCAGACGACGAGAATCTATACCTCCTCGACGTCCGCAACGAGGACGACTACGAGGAGTGGCAGATTAACGGGAGTCACAACATCCCCATCTACGACCAACTCCTCGACGAGAACTACACCGGGTTGGAAGCATCACTTGACGAACTCCCCGAAGACAAGGAGATTATCATCGTGTGTGTCGGCGGTGTCACCTCGGCCCGAGCCGCCGAGTTCCTCCGCGAACGCGGCTACGATGCCAAGTCGGTCGCCGGCGGTATGAGTGGGTGGGGCCGACTCCATCGCACCTACGACCTCGAGGCAGTCGAAGGTGTTACCCAAATCGTTCGCCCCGGCACTGGGTGTATCTCGTACCTCGTCCGCGACGGCGATGAAGCATTGATTGTCGACCCGACCCAGTACGTGGATAAGTACCTGAAATTGGCCGACGAACGCGACCTCACCATCGTCGGGGTCGCCGACACACACGCCCACGCCGACCACGTCTCCGGAGCACGGCAACTCGCGGACGAACTCGACGTCCCCTACTACCTCCACGGCGCCGACGCTGGCAACCTCGACAACTACACGGCCATCGAAGAGGGTGAATCCCTCCAAGTTGGTGACCGCAGCATCGACGTGCTCCACACGCCGGGCCACACCCCCGGGAGTGTCTCGTTCCAATACGACGACGCACTGCTCAATGGCGACACGCTGTTTATCCGTAGCGTTGGTCGACCTGACCTCGAAGACAGCGACGAGGATGCGATTCGGACGGCAGCCCGCGATTTGTTCGACAGTCTCGACCGGCTCTTGGCACTGCCGGACCAGACGGCCGTCCTACCCGGCCACTTCAGCGATGAAGAAATCCGTCCGCTCGCGGTGACCCTCGGCGACCGTGCTGACGGTGAACTCCTCGAGTTCGTCACGAACGGTGACAAGAAGGGGTTCGTCGAGACCATCGTCGAGAGCCTCGCTGACAAACCTGCGAACTACAACGAGATTAAGCAGATTAATTGGGGCAACGAACCGCTCACGGAGGACGCAGAGGCGCTCGAACTCGGACCGAACAACTGCGCGGCCAACTAACGACGGTCCGCAGTTCCCGTAGTTTTTCTACGGCTGTTCCACCTGATGGTGGGGCGTATTAATTGGGCGTAGCGTTTTTCGCTTATCCCTCTCCTCGTCCGATGACTATGCGGTGTTGTTCTATTTGTACAAAACTCTTTTAGCGAGGGGTCGCCTAGGAAGAAGTGATATGAGTGACTCAATGGTGGAAATGCTCCAGAAGGACATGGAATGTGAAGGGCTCCTCGAGTGTATGCACGGTCTCAAGGAACTTGATAAACAAGTGTTCCGTGCGCTCGTCGAGAGTGAAGAGCCTTTGACGGTGGACGAAGCCGCAGAACGCGTCGACCGGGAGCGGTCAACCGCATACCGGTCAATCCAACGGCTCATCCAGGCCGGGTTCATCCAGAAAGAGCAAATCAACTACGACCAAGGCGGGTACTACCACGTCTATCGCCCTGTCGATCCGAGCAACATCGCCGACAATATGCAGCGGATGCTCAACGATTGGTACGCCCAGATGGGCCAGCTCATCCAGGAGTTCGAGGACAAGTACAACCAACAGGCTCCTCAACAGAGTTCGCCCGAAGTCTGATTTTCTACGACGACTAGTCTGAACACGCGGACAGCATAGCACTTTGTGTCCTGCAATGGGGAACGGATGATTATCGACCCAAATCACTTTACAGTATTGGGCAGTAGTGGTACTTATGGAGTATACTCTCGATTGAACTGTGTCCGGTGACTTTGAGAACATCGTCGACCAGACGATTGACGCGTTGGAAGACGAAGGATTTGGCGTCCTCTGTAATATCGACGTCCAAGCTACACTCAAACAGAAACTGGATGCCGACTTTCGTCAGTACCGTATTCTCGGCGCCTGTAACCCGGAACAGGCACATCAAGGGCTTCAAGATGAACTCTTGCTTGGAACACTGCTCCCGTGCAATGTCGTTGTCTACGAAACGGACGATGGTGATGTCGGTGTCAGTGCAATCGATCCAGGACAGTTGGTTAGTGTTACCGACAATGAGGCGCTTGAGAGCATTGCAGCAGACGTTCATCAGAGCTTCGAACGTGTGCTTGACGAAGTCGAAGGGTAATCGACTGAACCCCGTAGGGAACTACTTTTTGCGGAGATCTTCGTTCAGGAGTTCTCCCTCAGCGTGCCAGGTTCGCGGTCGTAACGCGATGAAAATCAAAGTGGCGTAGCTGAGTAAGACAATAGCGCTCACGATGCTCCCCGGGATTTGGCCGATGGCTGCGCTCGCCGGCCATGGGGCGTCTGCAAACGCAGTGACCCGAATGAGCCACGCTCCGAGGAGGACGGAGAGCAGTGGGAGATACACCCGCCGGAGGCGATGGGCTATTGCTTCCATCCGCGAAATCTTGAGGCGCGGTTGTCGATAATCCGTACTCAGTTTGGCTCGCCAGTTCGGATCTTCCAGTCCTTGTGAGGGGTCGAGACCGTACGCGAAGACATTCTTTTGCAACGTCCGATAGCGAGACCGCCAGATGTCGTACCCGCGGTACCGACGGGCTTCAATCACCAGAAAGACGCCGAGTATCGACGCACCAGCCAGCAACACGTAATGGGGATTCGACTCGCTTGAGAACGCCCACGTCAGGATGGCGGCGATGACAATGACCGCCCAGTTGGTTGTGCGGTCGAGGCGTTCGCGCCAGAAGCGCATGCGGTGGATTTCACCGCGGTACAGATGCGCCATGGATCCGCTCGGCCCCATCTCCTCGTCGAGCAGGCCTTGGCCGACTTCGCGGTGGTCGGGGTCCGCCGGGTCGAACTCTTTCTGTGACCGGTCACTCATAGACAGGCATCTACGAGAGCCTTGTATAATTGTGCTACGATTCCACCATACAGGAGGTAGATGAGAACGAGGCAAATGAGCATCTGAGGACAGACAAACAGACCCTCACCGATGAATCACGTATCGAAGGCCCTTCTCGATGAGTGGAAGGTCGTTCGTCTGCCGAACAATACTATTCCCTTGAGGACACAATCGTGCAGTATGCAACGTGGACAACTGACCGAGTTCGCGCTGAACGAGGTCGTTCAGCAGGCATTCAGTAGTGTCTAATTTGCGTTCCTGTTCGTACTGGCTTGTAGGTTCGACCACGATTTTCTCCGCTGGCTTCGATTAAATTGTAGTGGTATAGAATCGATACGCCCATGCTGTACAGACGTTCAAGAGACGCAATTGGGCCGAATCGAACCATTCTGTGACGACACGGACATCGCTTCTGCAGAGACGCACTCTTAGGGAACCTCTCAGTAGCCAACTACCGGATGGAGTGCCTGAAGTATGATTGCAGCTTCGAACGCGGCGGTTGACCTAAAACACGGGTCATCAAACGGCTGGTCGTCCACGATATCCTAACGTGGCAACGGACTAATTATTAATGTCTCTAATATTTATGCAGTATAGAGTAAAGTATTGAATGTGGTGGAAGATAACACCAATCGGGAAGCGGTGGCAGAGGAGCGCGAAACGTCGCGTCGGACTTTCCTGCGGGCGACTGGGGCGCTAACCGTGGGCGGGTCGCTACTAGGAAGCGTAGACGTCGCCGCCGCGGATAGCGGCGACGCCGACCTCGAGAAACTCGTCGCCGAGATGACCCTCGATGAGAAGGTCAGTCGGACGCACGGCGCGGAGGGTGGTCCCGAGGGAATCGCGGGCTACCTTCAAGGCGTCGAGTCACCTGACGTCCCTGGGATGGGGATGGCCGACGGCCCGCCGGGCGCTTCCCTCGGCGTCCCGACGACCGACTTCCCGCATCCCATCGCCACGGCGGCGACGTTCAACCCCTCGCTCGTCTCCGAGCAGGGGCGGGCCATCGCGCGCGAAGCGAAATCCGGCGGCGTCGAAGTCCTGCTCGCGCCGTCGATGGACATGGCGCGAGTCCCGTTGCACAGTCGACACGGCGAGACGTACGGCGAAGACCCGCATCTCGCCGCCGAAATGGCGAAAGCCTACACCTCGGCAGTCCAGTCGGAGGGCGTCATCGCGACGCTGAAACACTTCGTCTGCTACAACCAAGCGAGTACGACCGGCTCCGTCTACGACTACTTCTCGACGTCCGAGCACAACGTCGTCGTCAGTGAGCGCGCCCGCCGCGAACTCTACTACCAGCCGTTCAAGGCCGCCGTCACCGAGGGCGGCGCCGGCGCAGTCATGCCCGCGTACAACAAGATAAACGGGACGTACAGCAGTGAACACCGCGAACTCCTGCGAGACGTTCTCAAGGACGAGTGGGGCTTCGACGGGTTCGTCGTCTCCGACTGGGGCGGCACCCACAGCACCGTCGAGGCGGCACAGAACGGTCTCGACATCGAGATGCCGTCCGCGAACTACTTCGGCGACACCCTCAAGAAGGCAGTCGAGAACGGCGACGTCGAGGAGAGCACCGTCGACGAGATGGTGAAACGCGGTCTCACCGCACAGCAGGAAATCGGCGCGCTCGACGGTGAGCGCGACGGGTCGGAACCGGTCCGCGGGACGGACGAGCACTTCGAACTCGCCCAGCAGATAGCCGAAGAGGGCACCGTCCTCCTCAAGAACGAGGACGACCTCCTCCCGCTCGACCGCGACGGGGTCGACGAAATCGCGCTCGTCGGCCCGAGTCCGACCGGCTTCAAGACGAGCATCGGCGGCAGCGACCACATCGACGCGATTCGTCGCGTCGACCCCGTCGAAGGTCTCGACGCCGTCGCAGGCGACGACGTCACCGTCACGACCGTCTCGACCGACCGGTCCCGACTCGTCGAGACCGAACACCTCACGCCGGCGTCCGGCACCGGGAACGGACTCACCGCCGAGTACTTCACGAGCGACGACTGGTCGGGCAGTCCCGTCCGCACCCGCGTCGAAGACCAAGTCGACCTCACCGAGACCGAACTCTCGGACATCGGCGCGAACTCCGTCCGCTGGACCGGCACGCTGACCGCCCCAACTTCGGGGACGTTCGGCGTCGCCGTCACCAGCCAAGGCCCCGGTCGCCTCTACGTCGACGGCGAACCCCTCGTCCGGAGCGAGGGCGGCGGGTTCTTCGGTCCCAAGACCGAGGAAGCGAGCCTCGAACTCGAAGCCGGCCAGACCTACGACATCCGCGTCGAAGCCGCCGGCGGCCCCGCTTCGCTGTCGTGGAACCCGCCGGAGGGGATTCGCGACGCGGTCGCCGCGGCGGAATCCGCCGACGTCGCCGTCGTCCTCGCGCAGACCGACACCTTCTACGGCGACGACCGCCACGAGTACGCCCTCCCCGGCAACCAGTCCGCACTCGTCGACGCGGTCCGAACGGCCAACGAGGAAACCGTTCTCCTCCTCAACACCGAAGCCCCCGTCGAACTGCCGTGGGTCGAAGACGTTCCCGCGATTCTCCAACTCTGGTTCCCCGGACAGGAGGGTGGCCGCGCGCTCGCGAACATCCTCTTCGGCGAAGTTACCCCCTCCGGGAAGACCCCGGTTACGTTCGGCGCCGACCTCGAGGACTACCTGCCGCAGGAGATTACCTCCCTCCCCGACGGGGCACGCGGCTACCCCGGCATCGACGGCACCGCCTACTACGACGAAGGCGTCTTCGTCGGGTACCGGCACTTCGACGAACACGACGTCGAGCCGGTCTTCCCCTTCGGCCACGGCGAGTCCTACACCGACTTCGAGTACGAGGACCTCCGCGTCACCCCGAAGGTCAAGAACGAGGCGAAACAGACGCTCAAGGCGAAACTCCGGGTCACGAACACCGGGGACCGTACTGGCGCGGAGACCGTCCAACTCTACGTTCACGACGTCGACGCCAGCGTCGAGCGGCCGCCGAAAGAACTCGAAGCCTTCGAGAAGGTCGCGCTCGACCCCGGCGAAACCGCGACCGTCACGTTCGAACTCGCCGACAGCGCCTTCGAGTTCTTCCACCCCGACGACGGCTGGACCGTCGAGACCGGGGCTTTCGAAGTTCTCGTCGGCAGTTCCTCCCGCGACATCCGCCTCCGAGACGGCGTCGAGGTCATCGACCCGCGCTCGAACGGCGGCCGCGCCGACGCCCCCGGACACGCCGACGACTGACCGCTCACCCCTCCGTTCTTCGGCGAGCGAGTAAGTCGTGGGTGTGACCGCGATTCTACACCGCCTCGGACACCGCTCCGAACTCCTGTTCTTCGCTGTCGGTACTCGCATCGACTTCGTCGAGCGCTCGCTCGAAGTGGTCCATCGTCAGTTCGATATCGTCCACGCTCGCGGACTCGTCGCCCGACGACCGCCGGACGTACTCGCGGACGGCTATCTGTGCCGCCTCGCGACAGACGGCCTCGACGTCCGCGCCGACGTATCCGTCGGCTCGCTCCGCCAACTCGTCGATATCGACGTCGGCGGCGAGCGGCCTGTCGCGGGTGTGAATCTCGAAGATTTCGCGCCGGGCGTCCTCGTCCGGCTCCGTCACCGCGACGTGACGGTCGAACCGCCCCGGCCGCAGGAGCGCGTCGTCGATGAGGTCCGGCCGGTTGGTCGTGGCGATTACCACGACGTCCTCCAACTCTTCGAGACCGTCGAGTTCGGTCAGCAGTTGGGAGACGACGCGTTCGCCGACGTTAGAGTCGCCGACGCCCTGCCCTCGTTCGGACGCGATGGCGTCTATCTCGTCGAAGAAGATGACGGTCGGGGCGTTCTGGCGTGCTTTCGAGAACACGTCGCGGACGCCCTTCTCGGATTCGCCGACGTACTTGTCGAACAGTTCGGGACCCTTGACCGAGATGAAGTTCGAGTCGGCCTCGTTGGCGACGGCCTTGGCCAGGAGCGTCTTCCCGGTGCCGGGCGGTCCGTGCAGGAGGACGCCCTTCGCCGGGTCGAGCGCGACGCGGTCGTAGGCGTCGGCGTACGCCAACGGCCACTCGACGGTTTCCTGCAGTCGTTCCTTGGCCTCGTCGAGTCCGCCCACGTCCTCCCAACTGACGTCGGGCGTCTCGACGAAGACTTCGCGCATCGCCGAGGGTTCGATTCCCTTCAGCGCCCCTCTGAAGTCCGCGTCGGTCACCTCGATTGAGTCGAGGACGTCGGCCGATATCTCATCCTCGTCGAGGTCGATATCGGGCCGGATGCGGCGGAGCGCTCCCATCGCGGATTCTTTGGCCAGCGATTCGAGGTCCGCGCCGACGAACCCCTGCGTGTGTTCGGCGTACCGACCGAGTTCGACGTCCTCCCCCAGCGGCATGCCGCGGGTGTGGATTCGGAGAATCTCCTCGCGGCCCTCCTCGTCGGGGACGCCGATTTCGATTTCGCGGTCGAACCGGCCGGGTCGGCGGAGCGCGGGGTCCACCGCGTCGATTCGGTTCGTGGTCCCGATGACGGTAATCTGTCCGCGCTCTTCGAGACCGTCCATCAGCGAGAGCAGTTGGGCGACGACGCGGCGCTCGACGTCGCCGCTGACCTCCTCGCGCTCGGGGGCGATGGAGTCCAGTTCGTCGATGAAGACGATGGCGGGCGCGTTCTCCTCGGCCTCGTCGAACACCTCGCGGAGTTGCTCTTCGCTCTCGCCGTAGTACTTCGACATGATTTCCGGCCCGGAGATGGTCTGGAAGTGAGCGTCGATTTCGTTGGCCACGGCTTTGGCTATCAGCGTCTTGCCGGTCCCGGGGGGTCCGTGCAACAGGACGCCCTTGGGCGGTTCGATGCCGAGCGTGTGGAAGAGTTCGGGGTGGCGCATTGGCAACTCTATCATCTCCCGAACTTGGTCGAGTTCGTCGTCCAGTCCGCCGATGTCCTCGTAGGTGACCGTCGGAGCGGCCGGTTCCTCGGTGTCGTCGGCGTCTACGGTGACCTCCTCTGCGCTCCGGTCGGTGATTTCGATTGTCGTCTCCGTTCCGACGACGACCGGTCCGCTCGGTTCGGTGTCCACGACGAGCAGCGGGATTCGACGGTCCGACCCGCGCGACAGCATCCCGAAGCCGATTGGGAGCGCGACCGTCTGCCCCGCGGTCACCGCTTGGTCGGCGAGTTGGTCGCGGATGTGGGAGTCGAGGTCACCGCGAACGCGGAGGGTACCCGGAAGCGCGATTCTCACCCGGTCGGCCGGACTCACTTCCGTCTTCTCGACGGTCACTCGGTCGTCGATGGCGACGTTGGCCGCCTGTCTGAGCTGCCCGTCGATGCGGACGACGCCGCGGCCCGCGTCGCTCGAATCGCTGGGCCAGATTCGGGCGACGGCACGACCGTCGTCGCGACCCTCGATGGCGACGAAGTCACCGCTACTGACCCCGAGTTCGACGAGCGCGTCGCGGTCGATGACGGCCATACCACTTCCCGGTTCCCTGTTCTTGAGCTGTTTGACCGTGAGTCGCATGGCTCTCACCTCCGTCGTGGTCGAAAAAACGAGTCGCAGGCGATGCTGTCAGGCCAGTGAGGTCCAGTCGTCGTCAGGACTGGACCTCGATTTCGGTGCCGGTGACGGTCGCTCCCCGCTGGACCGGAAGCCGAACCTCGAGGATGCCGTTGGTGTACTCGGCAGTGATTCCCTCCTCGTCTACGTCCTTGGGGAAGCGGAACCGACGGTGGTAGGTCCTGCGTTGGTCCCGCTGTTCGTCCTCGTGTTCGGCGGCGATGTTGAGGACGCCGTTGTCCCACGAGACGCTGATTTCGTCCGGTTCGAAGCCCGGCATCTCGACGCTGAGGACGAACTCGTCGTCTTCCTCGTACAGTTCGTAGTCGTTACTCCCGGTTTCGAACAGTCGGCTCGGCATATCGAGGTTCTGCATCCACGAGCTTGTTGGGCTCCTGGGCAGTGCCATGGCTGGTCACCTCGATACCAATTCATGATTGTGCGCGGTTCATAATAAATATTTTGGCCGTCGGCGACGCGGCTGCGCTGATACCCGACCGACCGTCCCATCGAGGGGAACATACAAACCGGCCGTCCCACTATCCGGCGCATGGCCGACTCCGAGGCGAATCGCGAGGTCGATTTCGAACTGAAGGAACGCGCGATGGACGAAGCGCCCGTCGGAATCACGATTTCCGACCCGGCCCGCGAGGACAATCCGCTAATCTACGTCAACGAGGCGTTCGAGCGCCTGACCGGCTACGAACGCGAGGCGGCCGTCGGACGGAACTGTCGGTTCCTTCAGGGCGAGGAGACTGCACCCGAGGCCGTCGCGGAGATGGCCGAAGCGGTAGACGCCGAGGAGCCGGTGTCGGTCGAACTCGTGAACTACCGGGCGGACGGCGAAGCATTCTGGAACGAGATAACTATCGCTCCACTCCGAAACGAGGACGGCGAGGTCACTAACTTCGTCGGATTTCAGGACGACGTCACTGCGCGCAAGGAGGCGGAACTAGAGGTCGAACGACGAAAGCGAGACCTCGAACACCTCGTCCGAAGGATAAACGGACTCCTGAAGGACGTCACCGAGACCCTGATGCGGTCGAGTTCGAAGGAGGAGGCCGTGCGCGGGGTGACCGAGCGTCTCGCCGCGGCCGACCCGTACGCGTTCGCTTGGTTCGGCGAACTGGACCTCGTCTCGGAGCGTATCGTCCCGTCGTCGTGGGCCGGCGAGGGAGAGTCGCTGGACGGACTCGAAATCGACGTTCACGCCGACGATACGACGGCCCGCGCCTTCGACACACGGTCGGTTCGAACTTCGCCGGTCGCTGGCACCGCCTGTGCGGACCGCGTCCCGGGTGCGCGGTCGATGGCCGCGGTCCCTATCGCCGACCGAGACACGGTCTACGGCGTGTTGACCGTCTATTCTGACGATGAGGACGCGTTCGACGAGCGCGAGACTGTCGTGTTGGAAGCGCTGGGTCGGACCGTCGGGACGGCGCTCAACGCCCGCGAGAGCCGCGAAGTCCTCACGGCCGACAACGTCGTCGAACTCGAGTTCGACGTGGCCGACCCCACGCTGTTCTTCGTCGAACTCTCCGCGGAGTGCGAGTGCCGACTCGAATATCGGGGGTCGGTGAACTCGGACGGTGCGGGACTCTCGATGTTCTTCACGACGGACGCCGCACCGACGACGATTCTCGACGTCGCCGAGAGCATCTCGGAAATCGAAGACGCCGCGGTAGTCAGCGGCGACGACGAGTCGAACCTCTTTGAGTTCCGAATCGGCGGAGACTCGGTCGTCGCCGAACTGGCCGAACGAGGGGTCAAAACGCGTTCTATCGTGGCCGAGAACGGGACCGCCCGACTCACGCTCGAACTCGCGCCCAGTATCGACTCGCGAGCGGTCACCGACACGTTCCGCGACCGCGTTACGGGGAGTGAACTCGTCGCCTTCCGAGAACGAGAACGCCCGGCCAACACGAAGCGGGAGTTCGTCGGCGGTCTGGAAGAACGCCTGACCGACCGTCAGATTACGGCCTTACAGAAGGCCTACCTCGGCGGCTACTACGACCCGAACCGCTCGACGACGGGAGACGAACTGGCCGAGTCGATGGGCGTCTCGCGCGCCACGTTTCACCAGCACCTTCGGGCGGCCGAGCGGAAGCTAATTGGCGAGTTCTTCGGTGACGCCTGACTAGTAAGGTATTTTCTTTTTTAGCCTCACTCTCGTCAGTTAGGACTAACACCGAACCCCGGTCCAGCGGTGGACTCGCGGCGACACGGGGTTCCCAAGACCAACCATGCCGACATGTAATCACTGCGGGAGCTACGTTTCGAACGCGTTCGTGCGCGTCTTCGCCGACGAGAACGGACAGATACGGGCCTGCCCCGAGTGTTCGGCGAACGCGGGAATCGCCGAAGTGACGCTGAGTAGGGCCGAGTCCTGATTCTCACGTCGTCCACTCGGCCGCGGACAGGCCGGTCACTGTCGTTCGACGCCGGTCTTAGTGTTACGATTAGTCGAAGCCGGAGGCTACACGAATGGTAACTGACGAACAGCTCCAGACGAGTCGCGCGATACAACGACGGACCGGACGGACGTTCCACGTGGCGACGAAGTTCCTCCCCGAACGAGCGCGCTTTCCGACGTACGTGCTCTACGCGTTCTTTCGGATGGCCGACGACGTCGTGGACGACCCCGACCCGGGACCCCCGGCGGAACTCCGGGCCGAACTCGCCCGGATGCGCGCGACGGCCACGGGCGAGCGACCGACCGACGACCCCGTACTCTCGGCGTTCAGCGAGATGCGCGAGCGGCACGGCATCGCGGACGAGGAAATCGAGGTGTTCATCGACGCCATGGAGGCCGACGTGGAACCGGAGGTGTACGACACCTACGACGACCTGACCGACTACCTCCGGGGGTCGTCGGTCGCCGTCGCCTACATGATGCTCGCCGTGATGGGGCCGGAGGACGAGGAGACGGCCCGCCCTCACGCGGAGGCACTCGCCGAAGCGTTCCAGTTGACGAACTTCATCCGTGACGTTCGGGAGGACGTCACCGACTACGGCCGGATATACCTGCCGCGCGCGACCCTCCGAAAGTTCGGGGTCTCGACCGACGATATCGCCGACCTGCGCCACTCCGAGGGCGTCGCCGCGGCGGTTCGCAGCGAACTCCGCCGGACCGAAGAGCGCTACCGCGAGGGCGTCGCGGGCATCGCGGACCTGCCCGAAGACTGCCAGTTTCCGGTGTTGCTCTCGGCGGTTCTGTACGCCGAGTATCACCGACACGTCCGCGAGCGTGATTTCGACGTCCTCTCCGGGACGCCGAGTCTCGGTCTCAGCGACTACTTCCGTCTCGTCGCACGGACGTGGTGGTACTGGCGACGCGAGAACGACCCCGAGGCGGCCTTCTACCGGGCGAGCGCCATCTCGGCGGAAGCCGAGAGCGACCCGGACGTCGAGACCGAATCACCTGCTGCCTCGGCGCAGACCGAGACGACAGGCTACCGGGACGTACGTTCAATACGGAGGCCGTTCGAACGAGTCGTGAACCGCCTCCGAAAGTGCTGGCCCGTCGGACCGTCCGAGTAACTGGGGATGGTCCGTCGGTCAGGGTAGAAGAAAACTAGAGTTAGTCGATGTGGCCTTCAGCGCGGAGCTGGTCGGCGTCCTGCTGGGTGTAGCGCCATTCGACGTTGGCCTTCTCGTCCTGCCAGTCCCACGGTTCCACGAGGACGACGTCGCCTTGTTCGATCCAGACTCGGTACTTCATTCGTCCGGGGATTCGACCCATCCGGTTCTGCCCGTCCTCGCACTGGACGCGCACGTGGTTGCCGCCGTTGTGTTCGGTGACGACGCCGAACAACTCGTCATCGTTGGGCATGCGGAGATTCCGCCGGCCCGAGTTTTCGCTCATACTCTATAGTAGAGCGTCGCACTGAAAAGGCATCCGATACCCTTGGTGTCACGGCACACTCCCAAAAACAGTCCTCGTTCGATGGTGCACGTTACTCGTCCTCGGTCCCGCCGCGAATTCCGGCCACCAAACGATGGGGGACACGTAGGCCCAAACTGGCGGCACTGAAGCCGAGCGTGTACACGACCAAGCCGAGCGTCCGAACTGGCTCCAAGAAATACGCTACCGGGTCCCGTTGCGAGGTTTCGGGGCCGGTCACCACGCCGACTTTCTCCATAAGCGCCGTGTAGAACGCGGTCAGTTCGTTGTTCACTGCGACCGGCACCGTGTCCAGTTCTTGGAAGTAATTACGGAGTGAATCGCCGAACTGAGCGGGCCACACCGAGGTTTCCGGCACCAGTACCGCCGCCGCGTACGCGAACATCAGGAATCCCGTCGTGAGTTGGAGGACGGTGCGGCGATACTCCTTCCGCCGGTCACGGTCGGGAGTGCGACGGGCTAACAGTCCGTAGTAGCCAGCGGTCAACAGGAGGAGACCGCCGACCAGTTCGATACCTTTCGCTAGTATCTCGCCCGTCGTCGGTTCCGATGGGAGAGCGGTCATCTGTCTCTAGCCGGGTCGGCGTCTGCTGGTTGCTGAGTCTCTGCCTCCTCCTCCGCGGACGAGACGCGGCCGGCAACCACGTCGTACACGGCGTGGCCGCTCTCTCCGAGTCTATCCCGCCAGTTGGCCAAGGGATTTGTGAGACGTGGTCGGCCGGGGCGTCTGTCCGGATTCACGAGGAGGTAACTCGGTACGAGAATCGCGGCTAATCCGGTCAGTAAGATGATGAAATCGAACACCACGACGAAGGCGACGGTGATGGTTGCCGCAATCAACGTTGGATAGTAGGCCCCAGCGGTCGAGTCGTCGGTGGAAGCGGCGAGGTAGTGCGCGACGCGATAGCTCCCGGTGAACGTGAGCACGATTAGTAACCACGCGATCGCAGTGATTAGGCCACTCATGGGTACGCACTGCCTATGTTACGTGCTAGCAATAGTTAGGGTGGGTCTAAACTTAGATGTTCACCGTTCTGTGCGCTCGGCAAATGCTTAATTGATTGATAATCGTTCGGCCTTGGGGGTGTCCGTGTTCGCGACCGACAGCGGATGCATACAGTCGCCGAACTCTTCGACGCGCCAGTCGAACCCGTCCACCCCGGACGGAGGAACCGCGTAGACATCGGGGTCTCACGGGTCGTAGTGTCGGAGAGCAGAGGACCCGGCAAATCGGCTGTGCAGTACACCCGGTTGTGGAAAACGCCTCGTCTACCCCACCGAACCGCTCTATGGGCGTCCGAGGATTGGCTCACATCGTACACACGAAAGCGCCTAAGTAGACTGGCTCACAATGTACACACGATGGGTACCGATAAGAAACGTGTGCAGTTCCGGGCACCCGACCGCCTCATCGACCGGGCCGACGCACTCGCCACCGTCCTCGGAGAGGACCGAACAGACGTCCTCGTAACCGCACTTCGCGAGTACCTCCAAGACGCCGCGCACGACGACGCCATCACCCAAGAAATCGCCGCCGCCTACTACGACGACGAAATCAGCTACGAGCAACTCAAAGCGCTCGTCGGGGCCGAAGAAGCGGCCAACCTCCGCGTGTTGAAACAGCAACTGGACGAGGGCTTCGTCGACGACATCGCCGACCTATAGATGGCCGGACTAGTCGCAGACACGTCGGCGCTGGTGAGTCTCGGTATCGTCGCAGACACCAGTCCGAATCCGCTCTCGCTCTGTCTCGACCGCTACGACGTATTCGTCCCGGACGAGGTCGTCGAAGAACTCGAAGAGATTGCGTCGTACGACGACGAACACGGGGCGGCCGCAACCGCAGTCCTCGACCGAACTGCGGAACTGGCGGTCCGAACTGTGGACCTCGACGCCGAGTTCCCGCTCGACGACGGTGAAAACGCCGCAGTTACACTCGCGAACGAAATCGACGCCGCGCTCTTCCTCTGCGACGAGTTCAACAGTCTCGGACTGATTCACGCCTCTCTCGCCGACACACGACTTGTGACGACGCCCACGCTCCTCTCGGTATTCGTTCGAACGGACCGATTGACGCCCGACGAAGCACACGCGCTCCTCGACGAGATTAGCGCTGCTCGAAGTTGGGAGACGAACAGCTACGTCCAGCGAGCACGCTCGTTACTCGACGAGTCGTGAGTATCGCTCCTTCGGACAGTACCCCGTTGCGTGAGTCTCGGTCTCTGTCTGGATTCGTTTCCCGTTTTCGTTAATCGCGATTTTGTTGACCGCGAGATTACGATGCTGGTGGAAACAATCCCGAGAACTCATCATCAAATGCATTGCTCACAACATCGAACTCACGCTTGCGTAAGCAGTGACTTGGGAGGGTTAAACCTCTTGAGGAACCGCTGACTTCCAACGCCAAGCACCACCCCTCTATTCTCAACCTTCTCAGAGGCCACTCCTTACATCAAAATAAGACGGCATGGGAGCCAGAACTCACCATCGTCTCCTGAGCACTCCCTGTGAGAAGCGTCTGTGCGCATCCGTTAGCAGTCATCGTGGTGTATCCAGCAGGTTTCTGTATTTATCCGAAGCCCGCTAGCAACGAAGTCATCAGCGCCAGGTCCACATCAAGTTCAGGCTCGTAGTAGCGCTCATTCTGGAACCAACATGCTAGGTAGACATATGGAGAACCCCGTATAGAATGAATTCAGATTGACATCA
Source organism: Halorussus sp. MSC15.2 (assembly GCF_010747475.1). NCBI lineage: Archaea > Methanobacteriati > Methanobacteriota > Halobacteria > Halobacteriales > Haladaptataceae > Halorussus > Halorussus sp. MSC15.2. The sequence goes on from NZ_VSLZ01000006.1 coordinate 143,475, forward strand.
CAGTTATGGCTTAATTGACCATATTAGTGGTGACCGATTCAATGGCCGATTCACACACTTCTCCTAATGGATTCAATAGTTCTTCTTCAAATCGTGCCTCGGAGTTCTCCTCGCCTCTGTGAGAGTACATTTTCTTTTCGTCGGTCCAGCATCCAAACGTTCCGTCAAATCTGCGCTGGGTTTCAAGAAACCGGACGGCATGTTGTATGACGCTGCGATATTCCGTGACGAGAGGAGTATCGGAGAGCTCTTTTAGGCATCTGGCACCTTGGTCAAGACTGTAGTCGGCGAACAACTGGAAGACTTTTCCGAGAGTGAGGAGATTTTCACTTTGTTCTTGATAATCGATGTCTTTCTCGTTCGTCTCGTCACGTAGCTCTTGCCAATTATCTATCAGCACTCGTGCGAGTATCCCACCAACAACTGTTGGATGATAGTAACAACGCCACGTTTTTTTCACTTCCTTCCCAATTGTCTATGCCTGGTCCAACGAACTTTTTTCAATTCCTCCGTACTCTCAACTGAGAACGAAAGATAGCCGTCGTCGTCCAAATGATCGAACAGCCAACTGAAGGTAAAACGCGCCAGTCCTGGCGGCACCTGTCGCTGTAACACGCCACAAATCAGTAATTCTGCGACGAGGTCGGTGTGTCCCTCAATCATAAATCGAAGGATACCCGCCTGAAGCACGGAAGGGTGATTGTATTCAAGCGGTTCGTCCGGGAATGCATCGCTTCCACTGCCGAGATTATGATAGTAAAGAAACTCATGCGTCAGTCCATATACATCATTTTGATTGACTTGCGCCATATTCAGTGACCGAGTGGCGTAGCCGTGGTCAAGTAACTGGTTAAGATCGAAGTCGTGACCGTCGTATCCATACATACGGCATAGATTCCACAGATCAAGTTGGCGAGCAGGGAGACGGCTCTTTGACCACGTTTCTGGCCAGTCCAGAACATCGTCCAGAACGCGCTTTGCATTTGGGTCAAGTTCGTCTATTGTGGAGAGATATACCAGTGGATACCCTAGCTTGTCGAGTTCGGTTGGCTTTCGTCGCAGTAGACGGTAGAACGATTCATCATTTGCTCGAGTCGCAAGCAAATTTTTGAGTTGCGGTGCTGCGGAGTCGTCATGCATGTCGGCGACGTACAAGTAATGTGCTGCCTCTGTGAGGGCTTTTCGACGAACCTCACGGGTTCCGGTGTCTGTCCAGTAGAATGGGTCGAATTGGTCGGCATTCTCGTTCATCCAGTGGTCAGTGTGTTCTTTGAATGTTTCCGCTCGGTCTACGACGTTGTTACAGGAAATCAGTTCAGTGGGAACTGCTGCGTGTGTTTTGTCACTCATTGGTAACACCGGTGGTGTGCCGCCACAAGAAACAGTATATATTTCAAGTACTTAAAATTTTCCAGATATATACATAATTAAAACGAGAGGATATATCTATATCAGCTTACGCTACTCAAAGCGAAGAACAGACGGTATTTCCGCGGGAGCCAACAGTCGGAGAAGCGTATATCCGACTCCAGTCGTGCCCAAGAAAAACACAGGGTTATCAATGCCATCGATATGGCCCGGATCCACCCGATAAGAACCGGCCCGCCGTCGCCTCTCGATGGCGTCAGACGCCAACTCCCATGCCGCTTCGAGGTACTGCTCGTCATACATTCGCCCAAGATCGATAAGAAGATTAATCTGAGCGAACGTACCGTGACAAACCGAATCCTCAGCTAGCAACTGCGGTTCGAGACCGTTTCGAACACGGTTCATGTCACGCTCAAGCGTCTCCGAGGTGCGGTATTGGAGACTACCAAGGCGCGCATGACCAATACCAGCTAAACCATTACACCACCAGTGCGAGTAGTGTTTGATACCCACAAAGTTTGACTTCCAATTATGCTGGTGTTTCGAGTAGAATAGATTCTCGAACTCAAGGGCGTTCCTTGCGGCAACCCGGAATGCATCGCGTTGGGTGTGTTGATACAATCGATAGAGCGAATAACTGATGCCCGCGACTCCGTGACCCATTCCCGTCGAGGTACTGAGAGTACCCTCCTTTCGACTCGTATCCCACAACTTGTAGTCCGCCCACTTGTCGTACCTGCTATCAAGTAGATGTTCGCCACATAGAATCGCTTTATCCAACGCCTCAGAGTTATCCGAGTGCTCCCAGTGACGCAGTAATCCAGTAACGGTGCCCGCAGCACCGAGCAACATATCGTATTGGTCATCGTCCTCAATGATTTCTTTAGACAGTTCGGAGACGAGGTCTGCAGCTCGATTCCGATATCGTTGGTTGTCAGTGAGTTCCGAGAGTAAGTCTAGTCCGTAAACTAACGACCCAACACCCGCTCCAGCACCGATGTATGCGGTGTCGACTAGTTCTTCTTCGTCCCTATCAAAGATGAAATCTACCGCCTGTTCTGCTTTTTCACGGTATATTTCGTCTTCAAAGTATTGGTACATCGCTGCAAAGTAGAGAGCGATTCCGATTTGTCCAGAGTAAAGACCGTTCCGAGTCTTTAAGTTCAGGCCATCAAGGGAGGACATAAACCCAACTCGGCCAGTTGTGCCATCTTCGAACGTGACTCCTGTCCGTTCGACATCTTCGACTATCGACTTTACTTCGCAGCGAATGTCTTCCGCTTGAGTGAATTGTTCAGTCATATTTTTCCCTCCGGATGTGGTTTCCGCTCACCATTCAGTTCGCTCAAACACGCTCGAATCAACCCGACCTGCTGTCGCTTGTCGCGTTCGCATAAATCCTCAATTCGGTCCATAAATCGCTCCACGCCCGTTTTTTCGGTCAGTGCTGAGAGTATCTTCTCGTCGTCGAAGTACAGTCCGGGGTCGTCCGAGTATACTGTAAATTTCGGGATGTCGCCCCGATGGAGGGCCTCACGCTCGGCTTTGATTATTTCATCCCATAGCGTTGGACTAAGTTCCGGCATTTTCGTCTCACGTCTAACCACCGGTGAGTCTGGGCGTGTCGAGAGAACCTCTCGAATTTTATAGCTGTAGAGTGCGCCACTCCGGAGATATTTCGGTGTCGTAAGTGCCTTCAGAACTAAGCTATATACTCTTGAATTACGGAGAAGAACTCTCGTCTGGAGGCTGTCGAACTGGTCCGAAACGAGATCCGTCACGCGGTCGCTCGCGCCTTTGATAGCATCATACGTCGCCTCGAAACCATCTGCGATTTCGTCAACGAACTGGCTCGGCGGTGCAGGCTTCCCAGACAATGTCGGGAAGTTCTTTTCCCGCGATCCCACAGGGGTATGATATTCAATGTCGATTGCGTCGGTATTAACATCTTTCCACGAGATGTGTTGGTTTCGTGCTTCTCGCCCATCGATTCCAGCTATCCCAGAAGTATCGTCAGGAATCGCGTCGTGAGGGAGCGCTCCAATACCAATAACGCTATTATTCATAATATGACGACGGAGCTTCTCGTTCATTTTCCGCTGAGGTTTATCAACGGGTGTACTGTTCATTTCAAGTATCGTCTCGGGATCCACCAGAACAGGAGAATTATCTGTAGCGATTAGATTCTCGAAGTGGCAGTCAGTGACATTCAACACGTAAAGAACACACAGTAGTGCTCCTGCTCCGCGATAATACTGTTCGATGGTCTCGATTTCCGAATGGTCCGCCTGCTCAACTTTTTCTATCCACCCGTAGTCGGGTCTGACCAGTGTCGCTGGCGTCCTTAATTCAGGCACATCATCAAATGTCTCGTACACCCAAGTCTCGAAGTCGTACAGACGGTTCTCTGGGTCGATGCTCCGTGGCTTGTACACGACTTCGTTTCCAGTGTTGAACTCAACGAGCAGTACCTGACTCCCCCCTGAATGTAAATCTCCTTTCCCAGAAATCCCGACAACTTGCTCACCATCGCCAATGTTGACAACACGGTTGAGTTCTTGTATGTCGTCATTCAATCGAGACAGGAACTGTGTGACCATGGCCCGCCACTGGCGACTCACAATGGTGATGAGCTTCGCAGCCATCGGAAACTCCTCGAAGAACGATGCTGCTCGTTTCTCAAAGAACGCAGTAACGTACGCATCGTACCATTCCGTTGATTCCGAGGAGAGTTGGTCGTTTTCGAGTACCTCCGAATCTGTCTCGTAGATGTAGGAGATATAATCGATATGGAGTGCTTGTGCAGCGACTTCGGCGAGTTGATCAAGCAACAACCACTCGAAGTCTTGTAAACCATCTTCAGATACTCGTTTAAGACTCATCTCTGCAGTGAGACGACTGCGACTCTCTTTGACGATTGGCCAGAGAATATGTTCGAACGGGACATCTTTGCCGTCGTAAGGTGTTGTTTGGGTCGTATCGACTGTAGAAAGTGTCTCGACAATGCCGGTGAACTCTGTAATCCATTGGGGTAAATCCTCGTCGTCTGGCCACCGGTCGAACTGGACGTACGAATCGATGTTGTCGGAGTCGAGTTTTGATTCCTTCCAGAGAATATCGACTTGATTACTGTCAATATCATCGAAGGGTGATGACTGTTTGTCTGAATCAGTCGGTGCCGTTTCACGCTGAGACGCGTGTCCGTTCTGCACTCGGTCGTGTAGTAATTCTCCCGTCGCTGCAATGTGATAATAATCCGGATTCATTGTTTGGACTCTCCTGCAAGAACCCGTCCACAGATGGATGACGGACAAAACTCCGTCGCCTTTGTCGTCGCGAACAGGGTTTCGGCGTCGCTCATAGTATTACAGGCTTGCTGGGCGTCGTACTTGTTGTCTATACGACTGTATTGAAAGGCATCGTGACTGTGTTTTATCTGTATTAAAATTACGTGAGGGAAGGTTCGAATTATTGGCTTGGTTAATTCAGCTGGAGTCGGAACCGACGAAGCACGTGAGTGAGAAGCACTCTGCTTGCTGCACGTTGTCTTCGAGGGCTTCGTCGAGGTCGCGTTTGTGTTTGTCTTCAAACTGGTCAACCGACGTGGTCTGTGGTTTAGCGGACATTGTTTTGGATGAATTTAGTTGGAGTCGGAGTCCCAGAAGCACGTGAGGGAGCCACATGCCTTCATGGGTGCGGTGTCGTCAAATTCGTTGTTGATGTCGCGGCTGTGCTTGGCTTCGAATTGGTCAACCGACTTGGGTGTGTCAGATTGCATTGTTGTAGTGGATTGTTGGGGTTGATCCTTCCTCACGCACTATCACCTACTGACCAGAGATACTTAAAGTTAAGTTTTTTTACTAATTCTAGGATATATGAACCTGTGTTGTTATATTTTAATCCACCATAATTTGTTAAAAACAAGTCATTTAGGTTAAACTTTCTATGCTTATGATTTATGGATTATTTGGTTATCATGAGGTATCAAGTCCTGATAGCTACACCGTAAAGAGCGAGGAGAACACCCGCATCCAAAGGCGCAGGATGAATCCGACAACCCATTTTCAGTCTATCGGCGATAGGTGGACGGAAAATTTCCACCATTCTCAATCCGACCTTTTACTTTAATGCAGGCGCTAAAACATCATCGTTATGAAACAACTCGGCGAAGTCCGAGTAGCGTTAACGAGAGAGAAACTCTCGTTCTTACAGCAGAACGCGTAACGTTCTTAGTAGTTTGCACCCTGTTTGGGGGAAGGATAGGAGTACCGACTCGTTGGCACAGTCAGTAGTCCACCTTCACGACTTTTCCAGCGGATTCTAGCCATAGACACAAGTGATATACTGCAAACTCTAATATGCCAACTGCGGTCGAGGTACTCTATCTTCCTCCGGGCGAATAGTATACGTGATATAACTAAATCTCTTCAATGAACGACTTAATGTGGTCGTAGACTACACCTTCATCAGTTCGTTCAATTTTCGTTTGAGGGATATTCTCCCAATTAGTCATATCCTTTGGACAGACGTTGCCATCACCTGCCGCAAACACCGTAACTGTCCCCTCACTCGACCGGCATAATAGCTCCAGTTTGTCGAATTTGGACTGGAATGACCCTTCAACAGGCTGAAATACGAGTCGCTGGACAAACGGGGTATCACAGGTAGCAGCCGCTTCGACGCACTCAAAGTCTCTTGGAGTGAACCCCAACTCAATCATAGACTTAAAAACCGCTTGCAGTTGCGGTGCCGTGACATCAATGTGTCGCTCGTAGGTCGTGGTCTCTTCTTCTGTGAAAATTTTTATCGAAGAGATTACATCAATACTACCGACAGTCTCAGGGGTCTCCCATGGAATCGTAATGGTCGAAGTCCGCGTCTCTGTGAGTTCGGTTTCAAACGTGGCATCAGAAACAAGAGTAAATCGGTCAATAGTGGCCCGCTGAAAGTCATCTCCAGTTCGATACGGAACGTTGAGCGCGAGGGCAATTTCTTTAATTTCCCATTGACAGTTCGTCCCCCGGAACGTGACATCGATGTCCGTACTTTCCCCGATGACGACGTAATTTTGTGAGAGACTGATTTCGATTGTACCCTCACTGACGCTGTGGCTTGTAAGAACGTTGTTTTCGTCCATGCTCTCAAGTATTTATGAATGCAAATATACTTTTCGAATTATTGAAGTTATAAGCGATATTAATAGTACAGGACCGACGAACATCCTCGGTGTGTATCCGTAAAATCTGAATTACGATAGAATCGGCTAGAGTGTTAGTAGTGGCCGAGCAATCCGTTCTGTCGCGCTCTAATTCCTGCCCGATAGAAACTGTAGTAGCCGATTGTGAAATAGACGACGCTTGTAGCGACAAGAAGACCAATTTCAGTTGCCGGGAATTCCCAGAGTCGAATACTGTCTTCCATCGCTCTTCGAGTCAAATAACTACCGTGGGTGACTGGAAGAAGCTTCAGGACTTCTAAATCTCCAGCTGGAGCGGCGATTAGTCCAACGAATGCAAACTGGACAATTTGAAACAAGTTCTCGATGCGTTTGTATACGAGAGCAAGCCCAGCAAACAAGAATCCAATACCAACGATTGACATCAAAGTAAGCGCTAACAATGGAAGTATCGTTAGCGGGTCAACAGTCAGCCAACGGCCTGTTGTAGCCATCATGAACACCAGTAGTCCTGCCCCCCAAAGGAAACTGAAAGCGATGTTAACGATTGATTTGACGGCCATGACAGTCCGGAATCCGTGAGGGGACATGAACAACCGCTCTAGAGTACCCCACTGTGCCTCACGCGTAACGTTCCACGCGAGTCCGGAGTAGGACGTAATCGAGAGGGTAAAAAGGAAGAATCCAACAATAATTCCGTTGAGAGAATCGGTTAATGAAGGGCCTGCAATAGCCTTTCCGCCAAAGAAGACCAACGAAAAGAACGCTACAAGCGTCAAGAACAGACTCGCTGTATTAACGGGATAACGAACGAAAAGAACGTACTGTTTATAAAAAACAACTTTCACCAAGGCTAGCAAGGACGGACTATCATCGTCAGCTAGTTCCGTCAGCTTGCTACTGTCAGTCGCCAATATTGCTCACCTCCTGTACGGCTCTTGAATCGTCTGTCGGTCGCGGATCTGTTTCGGTAAGTCGAAGGAAGACATCCTCTAAGTCCGGTTCAACAGAGGTAATCTCCCGAATGTCCTGCTGGTCATCCTGCAGGATGTTCACTGCATCATATATTTCGTTCCCTTCAACAACGGTGAATGTCGCGGTAAGTCGATTATCGGTTTCTGTGATGTCCGCAGCTACTGTCTGTTCCAGGCGCTGTCGGACGCGATTGGCAACTGGACGTTCGAGAGTGATTTCGTATTGACGTGTGTGGAATAGGTCCAACAGCGCGTCAACCTCGTCATACTCGATGATAGAGCCATCGTTGAGTATTAAAACACTGTCACACACCGTTTCGATGACATCCATGTCGTGACTACAGAGCACAATCGTTACGTCCTCGTTGGCAAGTCTATTGAGTTCGGTACGGAGTTCAAGCGACGTCTCAATGTCGAGTCCGAGAGTCGGCTCGTCCATGAAAACGACATCAACGTCACGCGCTAAGGTGGAGGCCAGAGAGACTTTCTGTTTCATTCCACGAGAAAGATCATTGACTGGCGTGTCGGCGTAGTCGTCAAGATCGAATTGTTTCAACAGTGTCTCGTGCCGGTCGCGTAAATCACTCGGATTATCCCCACCAATGCCCGCAAAAAACGAGAGATTTTCCTGCACCGTGAGTTTCCAGTAGATATTTCGTGCACCTTCAAGTATCGCACCTACGTTTTCATACGCGTAATTCGGTTGTTCATGAACGTCTCGTCCCGTGATTTCAACATCTCCTGCATCAGGAAGTATCAAACCCAGCATTGACTTAATCGTCGTTGTCTTTCCTGCCCCGTTCGGGCCAAGTATGCCGACAACGGTACCACGCTCTATTTCGAATGATATATCATCGATGGCAGTAACAGCAGATTCACCGTCTCCGAATGTTTTTTTCAACCCTTCGACGCGGATTGCCGGCGGTTCATCTGTTTTCATATTGTTATCTACAATGTAGTTATAATATACCTACATGTTAATTGTTCCGTTATTCGTAGAATTCATAAACCATACACAGAAACAAGGCAAGTACTGCGAGTTTTGACTCCGGTGCAGTCTCCTTCCGAATGTTGTGATGATAACACCGAGGACGTCAGTAGCGTTCAAATTCGCGGCTAAAAGTCGACGGCTATCGCACCAGCGAGACAATTGCTATCGACTGCTCAAACGAGAAGGCAAACCACTGGTGAGCGAGCACTCGGTTATTGGACTTCTGCTCGACGACGGAGCACTGCGGCACCGAACAAGACGAGGCTCACGCCAACGAACGCGAGTGGGACGCCTGCTTCAATACTCCCTGTTGTCGAGCCGATGAAATCGAGTGGCACAGCACTGTTGAGCGGTCCGACGTACCAAATCATTAGGTACACGATTTCGAACAACCACGTAGACCGACTCCAGATTCCCGTCGCAATGGCTAGTGACGGAGCAAACAAGACCCCGCCCGCATACCCGACAAGTAGTTCTAGTTGACCGGCGCCGACAAACAATACGAACAGACCACCACTGATACTCGCGGCGACGGCGACACCCGCAAGCCACTCTGCTATGAGCTGTCTATTCGCATATTTTGACGACAGCACCAAGTTCGTCATTCGATGCTTCACCGTCCGCACGCCCATGCCCGACCAGATGAATATCGGCCACACGAACGCAAGTGGGAGGACAATTTGGCGAGCAGGCGCGACCGCCGCATCTGTTGACCCACCAGTCGTAAGCATAAGAATTGGACTCCCAGCAAGAGCGACTGCACCAACGTACCACCACCAAGGTTGCCCTCTAAGCGCAAGTCGAACCTCCGCAGCGACGAGTCGCCCAAAACCACCAGCGTCACGATCAGTCACAGATGTGAGCGACATCGAATCAATTGACGGGGGTTCGGTGTCATCTTCGATAGGAGCATCTTCTTGGCCGACTCCTGGCACGACTGCGACGAGTCGCGCAAGCCATCCGGATCCGTCCGATGATTCGTGTGACGGCGTTCGGTCAAACAACACCGTCGTGGCGAGCACGATGGTGATAGCAGGCACGAACAGGCCGATGCGTTGTGCATAAATCCAGAGTGGCCAACTACCCCCAGCGTAGCGGAACGTCTTGTCACCATCGAGTGTTCCAATCGATGGCACCCCACCGCCGTAGTTCGGGGCTTCAGTGAGTAACGCGTCAACCGTCAGATCGTATATTGCTATATGTCCCATGATGTCACCCGCCCTCGCTTGGAGTGGAATCGCCCCGGGCATCGAATTCTGTGTCGCAGCTAATGCAGCGAGCGAGAACGTCGCGAGTATCACATACAAGATATTGCCGAGTGTGCCGCTCAACCGATCTACCGTCTCGAAAAAGAGAGCGACAGCACCAACGAGGGCACAGACTGGAAGCGCGAACGCGAATAGCGGTGCTAACAGTGGGAGTGGATTCGTCGGTCCAACGCCGTGAATTGCGTGATTGGCGATGGTTGCAAATCCGAGCGTGAGGAGAATCACCACGCCGAGAGCAACGTTGCTGAGCCACTTTCCAGCGAGGTATGTCCTCTCTGAAACCGGAGTGCTGGCAACTAACTGGTCAACGTCGTATAGCCGGTCACGTTCAAGCGTATTCTTCATCAGATAGAACCCGCCAAATAGGACGACTGCCGACCCAGTCAATCCGGCCTTCAATCCGATGAATGCCGCTGTGTTCACCCCGTGATAATTCGTCGTGGTACTCCCGTCGGTGACTTGATAGGCCAGTTCGATTTGTCCGACGTTGACGAGAAACCCGATATACGCGATAATCGCAAGAACAACCAACAGGCGGCGCGACCGGACTCGTTGCAGAAAATCTGCCCGTGCGATGTTGTAGAGTCGATGCATCTCAGACACCGTCCTGTTGATCGATTGTCTTGAGATATGCATCTTCGAGGGTCGGGGAGACCTGAGTCGCGTCATCTGTCGGTGGCGTCACTGCGATTAGTCTGACTTTGACGCCGTCCGAACGCTGGACAGTACTGCATATCTGGTACTGGTTGCGAAGCGTAGATAATTCGTCTCGTGGAACGAGACACTCGTAAACCTCTCCAGCGACTCGGCCAATGAGTTCCTCGACGTTCGCATGGGTCAGTAGTTGGCCATCATCGAGGATGGCGATTTTGTTCGCGGTTGCTTCCACGTCTGGAACAATGTGTGTTGAAAGAATGACAACACGGTCGGCAGCGGTATTAGATAAAGCACTTCGCAACCGAACTCGCTCTTCGGGGTCTAATCCGACCGTCGGTTCGTCAGCAATGAGAAGGTCCGGGTCGTTGAGCAACGCTTGCGCAATACCCACGCGTTGGCGCATCCCTCCAGAGAACGTCTTGAGCTTTCGGTTTCGGACGTCACTCAGATTTGTGAGTGTAATCATCTCGTCGATGCGTGCGCTTGCAGTCTCGTTATCGAGGCCGCGCAGTGCGGCCATATATTCAAGGAACTCTTCGAGTGTTAGGTCGGGATACACGCCGAAATCTTGAGGTAGATAACCGAGAATAGACCGAACAGCATTAGGCGATGCGACTATGTCCGTGCCTTCCCAATAGGCAGTGCCGGTTGTTGGTTTCATAACCGTCGTAAGGATATTCATGAGGGTCGATTTTCCGGCACCGTTTGGTCCTAGTAATCCGTGAATCCCCTCGTTTAGTTCGAGGGAGACGTCACGGATACCCCATGTGTCCTCTGCGTACTTTTTCCCAAGTTCTTCAGTACGTAACTTCATGGCGGATTGTATCAGTACCACGTACAAATATTTTTTGAGCATGAATTTGGTGTAAGAGAATATATAAAAATACCATTCAAAAGCCACTAGATTTGGAGTTATAGGATTAATATTATATTTGGCCTAACGGTCATAACTCAAACTAAAGAATAACCAAAACGAATATTTAATCCAATAGAATGTAAAGAAACAGAGGCCCAAACCCACACTCTAATCATTATAGCTAACAGTCCCACCATTCAAGATTTATTGATGGTTAAGAATATGGGGTTTTGTATGAAGATGCGGGAGAATGTATAGTTTCAATAAGCCAGCGCTGGTTTGACGATTTATCTTCTGCTCAGGCAACGTTCGACGGGATGTTTTGGCAACTGATTAATCTGGATGTCATCGAAGTAATACGAAACCGCTCGGTGCGGTCATCGAGTGGCGACTCAAGCAATTTTGGGAAAATACGTTCTGTCCACGCTGCGACTATCAGAGCATTGTGACGTTGGGAAACAGTCGACCGAATCTGGCACCGTGACTGCGATTTTGAGCCGGTTTTCACCTACGGCACGCCGTTCGTGCTGGAGTCGGAGTACCCGAACGCTCACGACCAAGACGTTCCGTGGTGATGGAAGGAGGACCGCCGCGATTTCCGTGAACGCGAGGAGAAGGTGCTGGAGCAACGCGAAGTGTACACGCTCCAGACGGTGGACCACGGGCAGGTGGTCGCCTACGAGGGCGACCGCCCGGTGGAGACCGCGAAGAGCGGCATCCTCCGGCTCGGCAGTCACTCGAAGTACGGCTTCGGAGAGCTACGAGTGACGCCGGTTGAACCCCGGTCGAAACAGTGTCAGAACCCAGAGGAAAAGACGAAGGTCACCGGGTGAGAGAACTCATGCGAGACGGAGGAATCGGCACGAAAAAACACGTCGCAGACTGAATAAAGAAATCGTATTTGCAACAACTGATAAGCCGCTTCAATAGATTAGATAGAACCGGTCGGTTCGTTTTTCTACCCCTGACGGGTTCGGGGCACTCGACTTCTCGGTGCCTCACGACCACAATGACGACGCCACTTGCAAGATTCGAGACGACGAGTAGAGTCCGGAAGTGCGCCCAGTACGAAGCACTTGAGTTCGAACTTCGGAATGGCGATGTTGGTGTTCGGAACGGCGGCTATGCCGACCCGGAAAACCATGCATACACCAGTGTAATCCTCTTCGTGTACGTTCTCCGGCCACAAACGCTGTTGGCGGTCCCTCCTCCAGTGCATCCTGTCCGTGTCTACCGCTGGACACCGCTGGAATTGAGAGACCGACAGGTAGCCATAGGGTGTCACCGCCACGAGGACCCACCCTTGGGGGTGTCTACACGTCGTGACGGCTCCAGACCACGGCCGATTACGGGCGTTCGTGGGAGAGAGGTGTCCCTCTCGGGGTGTGTTTGGGTCCGGCCACCCCGTTATCCGGCCACCTCGTCTGTGGCCGGAGCGTCCGAGTCACCGAGCGACGGTTCGCCCGGTAGGTCCACGTCGTCTTTCAGGACTACGACGTTCTCTTTGTAGGTGAGGCCGTCTGCGGTGCGTTCTTTCTGGGTGGTGATGAGTCGATGTTTGCTCAGTTCACGCATGGCGTCGAGCGTCCGCCGCGCGAGTTCCTGCGCGTAGTTTTTCGAGACGCCCTCCTCGTGAGCACGAATCCAATCAGCAAGGTCGGAGGACTTCAGGTAGACGCGCCACCCGTTACTGCCAGACGTCCAGAGTTGGTAGCGGCCGGGGTTGTCACGTTCCCGCCATGCTTTTGCGGCGAGTTCGTCGGGCTTGCGGTTCGTGACATTGGCGAGCATTTCGTCATCATAGCGAGCGAGACGTTGAATCGGGAGGAGATCGGCCGTCGAATGCGTGACGTGGCCGCCGCGTTCGAGTGCGTCTTCTTCGCCGGGAAGCCGGGCGTAGTGGTTGCCGTCGTCTTTGGTGATACGTTCGACGCGGTCACCATCCACGTCGAGCAGTTCGTCCATGATGTTGGCTTCCACGTTCTCATACTGGAGGTGTGCGCCCTTTTCGAGTTCGCGAGATTGGAGTTCCGCAATCATCGACCGCGTCCCGTTCGCTTTTGCTTCGAGGGCGCTCAAGCGCGCGTCGTGTTCGCCTTCGACTGTGTCTTGGAGGTCGGCGAGTCGGGCTTCGGCCTCGCGGCGCGCATCGCGTTCCTCGGCGAGTTCATCGCGGAGATTCTCAACTTCGCGTTCGAGATTGGTAATCTGCTCTCGGAGGTCGGCGGTCGCTTGCTGGATTCGCTGTGTGATGTATTCGGCGAGCTGTTCGGGGAGTCCTTGTTCGGTGGGAGTGTCGGTTGTCATGGCTTCTCTGGGGTTGTCGGCAGGGGTGGTTGGCTGGCGATACCGTCTGCTAGGCGTGCGTGGGCGCGAAAGGGACGAACGGAGGGTGTCTGGGCTACCCGCGGGGTCGCCCGTGTAGACGTAATCCGGGCCGCGGCGGCTCCGCTGGTAGGTCTAACTCGGTCACGTCGATGTCGAGCGAGACGGCGTTCCGCACAAACAACTGCGTGAGTACGGTTTTGCCCTCGTCAGTGAGGTCGCAGGTGAACCCGCGGGCGTCGTCCGGATGGTCGCTCTTGGTAACGAGGTCTCGCTCGACTAGCTCATTGAGGCGGGGATAGAACTGCCCGCCCGCGGTGTTGGTCTGGCCGAGCGCTTCCAGTTCCCGCTTGACGTCCGCGCCGACAGGTGTCTCGTTGGCTTGGTTCGCCCGGTAGACAGCGAGCAAGAGATCGCGTTTATAGCTCGTCAAGTCGGCTACGGTCTGGTCGATCATCGACCCACACCTCCGGAACTGGGAGTGGTACCCTTGGGGATGGTACAGCCACACGGCTGGACCATACACTCGGTGGGGCTATTGGCGGCGATGGCGCGAATCGGTGTCTCGCAAGCGGGACACTCCCCGTCTTTGAGTGCCCAACACGTACTCATTGGCCGGTCACCTCCTGGTTGGCGTCACGGATACGGTGGCAGAACTGGCAGGGCGCATACCGCTGTCGTTGGGCTTCCGTCCGGGCGAGTTCCTTGAGTCCGTCATGGTTGACCGGACAGAGCGGGTTGTCGTTCTCGTTGGTTTCGTGGTAGGCGTACGACCGCTGACCCGTCGTCTCGATGACGAGAACCGTCTCTTGTGCCGGGTAGGAATCGTTGTCGATACGCGCGTTGAGGTCCTCTCGCGTCGGCTCGTCTACGGTATCCGAATCCGGGCACGTATGCGACGACAGTTGAATCGTGGGTGTGCCACAGTCACCGCACACGTCGAACGTCTCAGGAATCGCTTCAGCGAGGTCCGGCCCGAACTCCTCGATGGCTTGCGTCACCTCGAGTCACCTCTATTCAGGCCGACTGCGTTGGCGCGGCGCTTGGCGTGCTGGACGAGCAGTTGCTCGGCAGTGTCGGTGGTGGCGTATTCGTTGGTGCGGCCATCCTTCTCGGCCTTCTCTAGCAGGCCGTGCTCGGCTAACCGGTCCAGATTCTGGTACAGACGAGAATGATTGATTTCATCGCCGTTCCGTTCATCGAGATACGCCTTGATCGCAAGACCCTTCGGTGGATTCTCGCTATCCCGTTCGAGCGCGCGGACCGCATACAGGAGGTCACGCTCGAACGCTCGGAGGTCTCCGACCGACTGAGAAGAGTCCGCGCTCATCGCTGGGCACCTCCCATCATGTGGGCGATTGATAGACTATCCGCTCCTCGTGCGGGACATTCAAGTCCCGTCTGGGTAAAGGCGAACATGCGGTTCGTTTCTCCGAACGACCGCACGACAGGCCCGTGATGCCCCACGGGTCTTTTCTATGACCAGATGGCCTATCGAACAGTCGTTGTTTTCTGAATTGCAACAGGGGATACTTATTTCTAATGCATAGTACTATGCACCAGAATGGGCCGTTTTATGCACTAGAATTGCCTATCAGCGGCGTTAAATGGCTTATACTCATTCCCGATAGCACGAATGAGACGGCCGCACGTTGATTGGATGACTCGTGCGGACGATGCAATCCTCGAATTTCTCCTTAACGAGGGCAATGAAGAGTTGGTTGCTACCCCGGGTGTTATTGAGGCGAATCTTCCGTATACACTCTCAACGGTAAATCAGCGTCTGCGCGAACTCAAAGATGAGAATCTCATCACGTACGAAAACGAAGAGCGAGCATTATACAAATTAACTACAAAAGGTCGCGCATATCTCGCTGGCGACCTCGACGCAGAAGAACTAGAAAACGACAAGGAGTAGCGCGATGGTCGGTCCGTCAGTCCATCGCTGGACTCGATTCCTCCTGCTGTTTCTGGTCGGCTTCGTCGCCGCGACCGTCGACTTCGTGACTTGGATGGCCTCGCTGGTGTAGCGCGGCCGCGACCCAATAGGAAGGCTTGTCTTCGGTGACTCCCAAGTTTGATTCCCTCCGAATCTCTCCGCGTCCGGGCCATGTTTCGTTGGCATACTTGCCACGAGACATTCGGACTAAAAGGGCGTATGGCGAACGTGAACGAATAAACCCTGATATTGGCGGTAGAGGTTCTGAGGTGGCCGTGAAACTGTGTAGAAGTGATGAACGAAAGTGAACGAATGAATAAATACCAGCTCTGTATCCGGATTAGAACCTATAGTGATTTCAAAATCAGATGTATTTCCGACAGCGCCACACTCGTCCAAGCTCGCATCAATTTTAGGAATGTGATTAAGTAACTACTCCGCTAGCCCTTAGGCCGACTGTGCCCGAGAGGATTTTAGGCTATCATTGAGTCTCTTCGCGGTGAATTCCCAGAATCAAATACATTATTGCAGCTCTTGATTTCTGCATGATTTCAAGAGATTTTGTTTCAAGTCCACTCAGATATAGGTCGTGTGAGAGTTCATTGGACCTATTGGAGAACTCCGAACTTTCAGAAAAATCAGCCAGCACTCTTACGTGACCATGTTCCAATTCGTTCCTCAGTTTTCGTAGTTCCTCTGCCCCAGGTTCAAGGGATTCAGTTACTGTCAGTTAGCTATTGAATTCTAAGTCCTTGCTTAGCCAGAATAATCCTCTAAGCGGCCAATTTTTCTTGTTTTGGAATTCTGGAGCGAGTTGGTTTTTGCCCCCGGATTTGTACCAGACATTGCTGAAATATAGCTTATGTTCTTTAATATAGTTGAGTCCAAAATAATGGGATATGAACTTTGCAATCTTGTCGAATATTGAATATGAGGCTCTAAATCCGGACTTGATAAGTTCTACCCCCATAGAGTGTCGGGAGTAATCAAAGGTGTTCCTGCGAGTAACAGCCTTATCGCTATAATGGTCTGGAGAGGCTGAAATACCTCTCCAGAGCTGATGGCGAGCAGAGACGTATTCTTGCTTGATTTGATTAAGGAAACCAGTACAAGATATCAGTTTCTCGCTATCTGACTGGCTTACCTTGGGAAGGTGAATTGAATCCTTAGCTGCCCTTGACTCAGTGGTGACATCGTTTAGCGGATTAAGGAAAAGTACATTTTCAAGACACCATTCCCGGTACTTTTGCTCTTTTGAACTGCCTAATGAAATATCCGACAAGTCAATATCAAGTTGCAGAATTTTTGAGCTGACGTTAGATTGAAGCCATTTCAAATTCTGCTGAAATCGTTCTCTCATGTCTTGATGAAGTTGGCCATCTAAGAGAGCTTGACGTAGATAGTCATGAGCGGTTTGAAAGAGAACGACACGTTCTGCAGGATTCGGTACGTGTCGTGCATAGGACAGTAGCGACATACCTATTTGTCCCAGAGCACGAAGAAAGGGCGGGTCAATCTCGATTGCCTTCCTCCAATTCCAGAATGCTTCAATCCATCTGCCGATGTTTGAGAGAACGTTTCCCAAGTTTGTATACGATTTTTGGATTTCTTCACTAGTCAGTTTTTGAATTCCCTTTGAATCCAATGCCCTTCTAAACCGACGAATGATGACCTCCATCTCAGGTTTTTCCCAGTCCCAACTTGTTAACCCTCCGTGAATACGTAGTAATCCGGTTTGAGCATTACCAAGGGTGTATTCTAACCTTGCTTCCTCTTCTGGCGAAAGATCCCGATTCTGGAGGTTAGTACCAAGATTAGTGATTTTCTGAAATCCCTCTTCCCGATCCAATATATCGGACGCATCATGCAATATACCTAGGTAATTGATTGCGTTGCCAGTTATGAAAACATCTAAGTCATCTATGAGGGACAAAAAATCATAGACTATCGAAGGCTTTGATTCTAAATTCTGATACAATTCGAGGAGGAGATTCTCATAGTATCTCTGTCGGTTAAAACCACTAGCCATGCAGGTAATTACCAACTCACTGTTATAATAGTTTGGTAGTGTTGGTCTACAAAATTCCCAAAATGCTACGGTTCTAAATACTCGTAGTACGCCCCTCGCGTTTGTCCGACCTTCTCAATCAGTTCATACCGCGCCAACGACTGCAAATACCGCCGCCGGGTCGGCTTCGACTTCGGATTCCCCACACGCTTCTCATACTCGTCATGCAATGCGCCCGCCGCGATCTCCCCTGACTCCCGAACGATGTCGAGCAGAATCCGCTGGTGGGTAGACAACCGCTGGACGTTCCGCTCGTGGACCTCGGTCTCAACGTCATCAGCGATGTCTTCGACCAGCCCAGGACTGAGCGAGTCACGCTCCTTAATCCGGCACGCCCCATGCCCTGACGAAGCAACGTGATACTGAACCGTCGCGCTTCGGTGCTCTTCCTATGGATGTCGAATAGGTCCTCCTTGGGAAATCGGACCCCAAAGGACTTGCAGAGGTACTTTTGGATATTCGAAAATAGTGTAGTTAAAGATAGACTCGCCACGTCGTCGTGAACATACGTTCTACACTATCTCAATAGGGATAGATTCTTAAACTATGATACAAACCCGTGGGTATGTCCACCCAGATCGAGGCCATCGACATCGCCAACTGGGACTCGCTCTCTGATATTGCCGAATCACTCGAAAAACGCGGGCTGAAGCGACAACCCGACCTCGGCGATTCGAACGAAATCGTTCTGCAACTCTCAGATGACGAGTTCATCAAGCTCGTGGAAGCTGGGCCTGGTGAGCACGCTCAGGACTTCAAGCCCGAGAGCATGACTCAGCACACGAACTTCGTCGCTACGAACGATTTCGAGGATTTCACCTTCATCACTCGGGTCCGAACGTGGGACCAAGAACACGGCCGAATCAAATACCAGAAATTCTCCTTCTCGAAAGACCAATTCACTCGCGAATCGGGCGAGAAACGGACCGTATTAGAGAAACTGAACAGCATCGAATACGGTAACCCGGCGACTATCTATGAGGATATCTACGATACGAAGAAGGTCGTCAAGGAGTTCTACCGGCAGTTCGAAGACCTCCGCACCGACCTTGTTCAGAAGGTTGCGGGTATTCCCGACGACCGCGGGGACGCTAAGCGCCGTTACGTGCAGGTCGTACTCGACCGGATGATCTTCCTCTACTTCATTCAGGAGAAGCACCTGCTCGACCACGACAAGGACTACCTCCGGAAGAAACACGACGAGTACGCCGAGGAGGGCGACGTCTACGACAGCTTCTACCACGATCTCTTCTTCGACGCACTCGCAGAGGGCCGACTCGACAACAAGTACGGCCGAGTCCCACATCTCAATGGGGGACTCTTCTCGAAGAATCCCATTGAGGAAGAGTTCGAAGACGCCAAACTCGGCGAGACCGCCGAAGAGACGAACGCTTGCTTCGACGAGATTCTGGACTTCCTCTCAGATTGGAATTGGAACGTCGACGAACGCCTCGACATTGTGGACCCGAAGAACCTCTCCCCGGCGGTCCTCGGTCACATCTTCGAGCAGACGGTCAACCAGAAGGAGATGGGGGCGTACTACACTCCAGAGGAGATTACGGGCTTCATGGCTCGCCGGACAATCCATCCCTACCTTCTCGACCAACTCAACGAGAAGGTGGGTGCCGAGTACGAGGAACTGGACGAAGTCTTCGGATTCAAGCCAGCCGACGCTGGTGGCGATACGACGGTGGCCGCCGACGGAGGGACGATTACAACTCAAGCCCCCACGGAGCGAGTGACGCAGGACCACGTCGAGACGCTGTACTTCGACGTGCTGAAAGAGACTCGCGTCCTTGACCCTGCAGTCGGTAGCGGTGCATTCCTCCTCGCCGCTCAGGAAGTCCTACTGGACGTGTACATGCAGTGCATCGAGTACTTCCAGGAACAGGAAGACAGCCAGCCGTGGGAGCTGACCGACCGAATCAAGGAGGAACTCGAAACCATTGAGGGGCGGCAGGGGAACGCTTCACTGTACGCCAAACGTGAGATTATCCTGAACAACCTCTACGGCGTGGACATCGACGACGGCGCAGTGGAAATCTGCAAGCTCCGACTCTGGCTGTCGATGGTCGCGGATATCGAGGACGACCCTGACGAGGTCGAGAAGCTTCCAAATATCGACTTTAATATTCGACAAGGCAACAGTCTTATCGGGTTTACTGAGGTCAAAGAGATCGCTCGTGAAGAGCAAGGTGATCATTCGCTGTCGAACTTTGGGGCTGGCGCGGGAACAGGAGTAAAGGAACTTTATGACGACGTGATTCAGGCACAAGAGCGTCATCGTCGTTCAGATTCCTCTTCCGAGGCTCAGAACGCCAGACAAATTGCAGAATCAAAAATCGACCAGCATAGCCGGAAGCTGGACGAAAAAATCGTAGAGGAATTTCAAGAGGCAGGAATTGAAGGTGTGGACTTGGAGAGGGTCCAAGACTATTCGCCTTTCCATTGGGTACTTGAGTTTGCTCCGGTTTACCGGGATGGTGGATTCGACGTTATCATCGGAAACCCACCTTGGGATATGCTGTATGCAAATCGAGACGACTTCTTCGTCAGATATGACGAACAATTCCAATCTTATTCCTCCGATAGAAAGGACGTGGTAATGGAGTTCTTGCTGGAAGATGACACCGTCAAAAAGGAGTGGGAGGAGTATCAGGAGTCAATTGAGACGCGAGCAGACTACTTCACGAAAGGGAATACTTACAATCTCCAGTCGCCGGTCGTTGGAGGCAGGACGATGCCCACCAAGAACGAACTTTCAGCGCTTTTCCTTGAGAGGATTTACAAACTCTCTAATCCCGGTGTTAAAGTCAGTCTCCTTCTTCCTGGAACCATATTTGGGGGCGTAATGGGGAAAGACCTCCGTTCACACCTACTTGACAATGCGGACGTACAGAGTCTGATTGGATTCGAAAACAAAGGT
Organism: Halorussus sp. MSC15.2; assembly: GCF_010747475.1. Taxonomy (NCBI): domain Archaea; kingdom Methanobacteriati; phylum Methanobacteriota; class Halobacteria; order Halobacteriales; family Haladaptataceae; genus Halorussus; species Halorussus sp. MSC15.2. The sequence goes on from NZ_VSLZ01000006.1 coordinate 164,023, forward strand.
ATCTTTAATCAAATTCATCCTCAATACCGATTTGCGGTCCTTACATGTGAGTACGGTGGTAAGACAAAGCATTTGCGAAGCGTCTTCAATCAACGGGATACGGGTGTTCTTTATGACATAGAGGAAATCGCAACTGAAACTCCTCGAAGTGTGCTTGTAAGCTACTCCCCTGAGGGTGGTATCTTCCCGAATATCACATCACAGCGGGAGGTAGATGTTCTTAAAAAAGTCGTGGAGCAACCCTCTCTCGGTGAAGATATCGAGAATGCATGGTCAGTCGATATCCTGACGAAGGAGTTCGTAGAGTCGACTGACAAGGACCGACTTTTAACATCGCCAGATGACGCGGATTATCCGGTCTACGGTGGAAAGAATTTCCACCAATTCGAGTACGACAATACTCACACCGAGGAACTTGACGATCCAAAGTACTGGAGTCGAGACCTATACGATCCAGAGAACAGTGCTAAGTACCGTGTCCGCGAAAAGAAATTCAATCGTGGAAATCTCAAGCGGGCCATTTACGACGCCTTTGGAGGCGAAGAGACGAGCAAATCACAGGTTCAGTTTGTAGATGACCTTCTTGAGGATTATCGCGGACATGGTCTCGAAGAGCAAGACGTTCTGCTTGACTGTTCGGAGTACCGAATTGGTATTCGAGACGTGTCTCGTTCTCGCGACGAACGGACAATCATTGCGACTGTCCTACCCAAAGATGTCGTTTGCCTCCATACGATTAATACGCTCAAACCATTCGAGATTAACCCGGAGGAATCGCACCTCTCTGAGTCACCTCTATGTTCGCCTTACGTGCGCCGATTCACAGACAAAGAGCTGTTCGTTGCTACTGGTCTTCTGAACAGCATTGCATTTGACTTCCTGATGCGGACGAAGGTCGAGACGCATATTATAAAACGGGAGATGCTGGAATCACAACTTCCCCGTCTCACCGAAGGTGACGACTGGTTCCATTATATCTCCGAGCGCGCCGCTCGCCTGAACTGCTACGGTGAGGACTTCGAGGAGATGCGCGAACGACTCGGCGGTATCGAACCTGCCACTACCGGGCAGGAACGCCGTGAGCTTCAGGCCGAGATCGACGCCGCGGCGTTCCATGCCTACGGGCTTGATGCTCAGGAGGTCAAGTTCATCCTCGACGACTTCCACCGCGTCGAGAATCCGCGACTGATGGACGAGGACTACTTCGACATGGTGTTCGAGAAGTACGACTACTTGGACATAGAAGGGCCGATGGAATAAGTAGCAAGCCGAAATTACTCGCTTAGCGATTCTTCACCGAGAGCCGCCGAGAACACCGTCTTGTCGGGCCTGGATGATGAGTTGGTCCCCAATTTCTGGTGGCACGTTCAGGCCGGATGTCTAGTCGTAGTGGACTAAGACAGAGTTGGGGTCGTCGGCGTTCGCTGCTTCGTCTGTGTCCACAGAGAAGACGAGGACTTTCACTCGGGTCTCACCGTTGGCCTGCCACCCTGAAACACTCCCAGTACTCCCTCTTCTCCGAGACCTCCTTAACGCCAATTTCGCCAAGAATAGGATCGAGACTTGAACTTGTGTCGGGGTACAGTTCGCCAATTACTTCCCTACCTCCGTGAACGTCTTAGTTTGCCATCATGGGACGTCTTGGTCGGTAGTATTCGACTACCCTGACCCCAGAACAAATGCGCTACAAGTTCAACATTCTATGTCCTCTTGTGGAATTTAGAAGACGCTCGGTGTTCCATCAGGTTCAGAACACTTCGCACATTTTTTGAATCCGTTGTGCTTTGCTTGTCTCTCCGGCCCCATGAAACAGGCCGACTTAGCATCAATAGCTAGTCCACAGTCTGTCTCAACATCCTCTCCCTCCCTGTCAATGTCGTGATATCGGTTTCCAGTAGGAGGGACGACAACTACCACGACGTCTCACCGGCATTCTTAGCTACCTTTTCCAGGCCACTTATTTCAGGTTCTTTGACATTCCACTCTTCTAATGCGAAATCGATAATATCCTGCTCTCTTTTTTCGATCTCTTCTTTCCCGAACTTGTTGTAATCAGATAGCGCGCGTTGAACTCGAAGACTGGACGATTCGTAGGCTTTCTCTTTCTCTTCTCCAGCGGTCTTTTTCTCTTTGAAGGGAAGGTTCCCGTAGGTCTTGTTCCAATAGTCACTAGCAATAGTTAGGTTTCCAAGCCGGTGGACGTAATCGACGAACTCTTCTCGCAAGTCCTTGGGGATGTCCTCTTCTTCGAGTTTGCGAGCGAGAATATGCTCGACCTCAAAATCTGATGAAAGAATTTGTGGAAGTTTGTGTTCTACATGTTCACCGACAGCTGCCTCCAAATTCTGGCCGTAGTGATACAGGAAATACCGAATGTCCTGACTTGTGACGGAATCATAGAATTCGGGGTCACGAAGTTCCCGAATGAACCGTTCATCGTCGGAGTAATCTCTGGTGATTGAGTGAAGACGGCCGATCGTGTCGTTAAATCCGTGTTCTTCGTCCGTATGGATGTTGTGAGCAAGACGAACGAGTTTACCGCGTCCAGTATCCGAACGGCGTCCATCTACCGCATACACTCGGAACACGAGTGTTTCACACGCCTCAATGATGTCTACCATCTTATCCGGGTCGTCATCACCGAACTCCATTTGGGCCGCTATTAGGACCGGAAGTACGTTGGCAACTCTACCAAGTTCGAGAAGATGTTTCAAGGGGGATTGAACAGGTTCGGGTCGCTGTAAAGGTCGGAACAGTGCCGCGAATGCTGAAGACGCTTCTCGGAGGTCTTGTGTATACTTGTCGATTTCAGACTGTACTTTTCCGTAGTCACCCTGCCGATAGGCGTTCCGTAGACGCGCTTTTAGAGTGTCGAGGCTGTTGTAGTATTCATCTGAATCATATCCATCGTAAATTCCCCAATGGAACCGCTGGAAGCTGTCTTCATCAAAATCGCTGACTCTGTTGTGGCCGTTCGACAAGACGAACAATTCGCCGTAGATACTTCCAAACCGCTGTTTGATTTTGGCTTCGAGAGCGCCTTGATTGCTTGATCGATTGTCCATATACATCAAGAAGCTCTTCGTCTTGTCAAGTGAGGACAGAGGCTTCCCCCGGTCATTCAAGCTCTCGAAAATGGATGCAGCTTCGGATTCACCATCTAGTTCGACGACGTTGATTTTACAGTCGTAGCGCAACCGTTCTGATATCTCTCGAACCGAGACATCCGATGGTGGGTCTTCAAATCGGGACTCGAAGTACTGATATGCGAATTCGAGGCGGTCCTGCGAAGGAGTCTTAGTCTCAAGATTGGAATCCCCGAACAAACTATCTCGGAAGAACTCCTCGTCTTGGTCCTGTGGCAACAGTCGAGGACGTTCCTCAACAGGGTAAATCAGGCTATCTTCAGATACGGTTTCATCAACAACATCATCAAACTTTGTAGCAACATGGAGAAGGATAAGCGCAGTCGTTAGGCGTTGCTGACCATCCACGACATCGTATTTATCGAATCGTCTGCCCTTATCTGTTCTATATTGTTCGTCCTGCTCGTCAAGGATGATATTACCGAAAAAGTGAGTTGAGTCCTCTGGGAGATATCGGAGATCGTCTATAAGGTCATCTAATTGTGATTTTTCCCACGAATAACTCCGTTGATAGGAGGGGATATCAAAGAGTCCATCCTGATATAGAGATGCAAGTGTTTCGGTGCGGGTCTTCATAATTCTGCTGTCAAACGATATCCCGATATATCTTACGACAGCTACAGACAATTGGTATGAAAACACCAGACGCAAGGTCAAATTGATAGTTAGAGTTTATTGTCCTGCTACAACCCCCCAGCACATCAACTCGGCGTGAATCTCACTTTCACGAACCAGTGTCTCTTGGTACTCCGTCGACCCTGCAATGTTATCGTCAAGGAAGATTTCCAATTCGCTCAGTAGCTCTTCGACGGGCCACGAACCGATAGCGTCGTACTCGTCGTGATGCCGGAACGTCTCGCGGAGAATCCTGTCCTCGTCGGTGTTCTCTAACTTCACGTCTCGAAGTCGTGACTCCAACTCAGACGCCCATTCCCCGACCGTATCGAACTCGTTCGACTGTGAGACCTCCCCCTCCGATGCAGAACCCTGCAAGTGCTGGAGATAGCTAATCAGCGTCTCTTGCTCCTTCGAGTATTCCTTCCCTTGTTCGAAGGTTCCTTCCACCTGACTCGACCGAACGTTTTCGAGTCGTTGATCGACCAACTCCGAAATCGCTTCTCGACTTTCCAGCACGCGCGTCAAGTCGCCGGACATCGGCTCACCTTCAGCGTCCGGTTCGATCTTCAGCGTCCGAACGCCGCGCTCCTTCACGTCGTCGCTGAACGGCTTGTAGTAGAACCCACGCCGGACTCGTCCGAGTGGCGCGTCATCGTCGTCTTCGAACCACATGTGAGCGAGGGCGAACACGCCCGGTCGGGGGCCGCTTCCGTCCGTGACGTTCGTGTAGAGGAACTCGCGTTCCGGGGGTGATTCCTCGAAGAAGTCCTCTGCGAACTCGAAGTCCTCTTCGTCAAGACCATACTCGTCGTTTAGGTCTTCCTTCAGGAGGAATCGCTCGAAGGCTTGCTCTTCGTTGCTCCCGGCGTTTCGAAGGAGCGGGTTCTTGCTCGTGTCGTCGAGTTCGTTGTAGTCGTCGACGGCCCGCGACTGTTCGAGCGACGCCTCGATCTCTTCGACCTCCAACTCGCCGATGGTCTTCTCCGTTTCGACGCCCGCACGCTCCAGAATCTGGTCTTCGTTCGGATCGAGGATGTTGTTCTCCTTCCCGACGATGAGCGCGATGTCGTTGATTTTCGCCTGTAGACGCTTGAGCAGTTTAATTGCAGCTTCGATGTCACCGTCGGGGTAGAAGTTGTGGACGTGCTTTTCGGCCGTACTCCCGATACGGTCGACCCGACCGACCCGCTGGACGATACGCATTGGGTTCCACGGGAGGTCGTAGTTGACGACGACGTGAACGTCCTGCAGGTTCACCCCTTCACTGAGGGTATCCGTCGCGACAACGTACTGTAGTTCACTCTCACCGGTTTCTTCAAGGGTCCGCTGATACCCCGAAGCCTCTGGCGCGAACCGTTCGATGACGGCCTGCTTGTTGTCGTCACCGCCTTTCACGACAGCGCTATTCGCCCGCGTCATCGGCGAATCAGGGTCGTCTACGAGTGTCTCGTAGACGTAGTCGGCGGTGGCCCGATACTGCGTGAAGATGAGGACCTTTTTGTTGTGGCTCTGGAGGACATCGCCGACTTGATCGACTTTCGGGTCCCGGAACTCGTGGAGCGCGAAGACCTCGGCGTAGAACTCGTCAGTTGCGTCTCGAACGTCGTCCAAGTCCGCATGCGGGTACAGGTCGGGGTTCTGTTCCTCCTCAGGTACGTCCGGGACTCGGTCGACGCGATTGTCTTCGAGCCACGTACGGAGTTTGACTGCGGCGTCGTTTACCGGTCCAGAATGCCGAGCAACGTCACCGATGAACTTCGTGAGGAAATGTGCCAAGAGGGTGAGGTCCTCTCGAATGTAAGTCCGGACCTCACCGACGGTCGCGTCAGCGAGCTCGTTCTGGTCGGACTCCTCTTGATCGGCCCGAACCATGGTCGAGTCGAAGCCGAACTCTTCGAGAGTCTGCGCGAGTTCCTCTGCGTCTTCCCCTTCCACGAAGTCGTCGAGCGATGACGAGTCCTCCTCGTTGTACTGTCGAAGTACGTCGATTTCTTCATCTTCTGGGAGATCTTCGAGGAAGTTCAGAAGCGTGACTTCGCTCTGGTGTAGGGTCTGAATTGACTGGACGAACGCGTACGTCGACGATTCGAGCCGTTTCAGGAGATTAAGCTTGTAAAGCGCCTTCAGCGTTCCACCGGCCTGAGGGTTTTTGACTGTAATGTGCGGAAGATGGAGTGCATCCATTACGTCCGGGAGAACGCGATAGACGGGTTGGTACGCGAGAGGCAAGGAGTACTCCTCTTTGTGGAGAGTCGGCGGACTGAAGCTCATTTCGAGCTCCTCGTCGTCTTGCAGTTGCTCCTTGACGTGCTTTCGTGTTCGGAGTACCATTACCTCGTTGAGGATGTCACTAATTACCTCCGACTTTCGAGTGAGTTGGTCAGTGAGCCGTTCTCGTTCCTCTTCAGAAACCTCCTCCTTGTGAGCAATGACCCGCTTCCGTTCCTCGGCGAGTTCGATGTAATCGTCGAACGCGCCGAAGTTGAGACTCGCGTTGTTCCGGAGCTGATTCTCACCTGTGAAGAGGCTAATCAAGTTCTTCAGGTCGGTCGCACTGTTATTAATCGGCGTCGCGGTCAGCATAATCATCGTCTTACCGCGGAGTTGCCGGAGATTCGCGTGTCGGCGCGTTCCCTTGTAGTCGTCTTCGTCGTCCGGCTGGGGCCGCCATTTGCCAAAGTTCCGGAATCGGTGGGCCTCGTCGACGAGAATAACATCGAACGTGTCTCGCAGTTCCTGAACGTCGTCGTAACTGAGGTTCTGGAACTTACTGATGCTCATTACGTCGAGGTGTGTACCATCAACTTCGAGTCCAAAGTGCGGATCCCCGTCTTCGTTCGTCGCATCTTGGAGTAAATCAGCCCACTGGTCAACGAGGTTCGCAGGAACAATCAAGAGGCAGTTTTTCGCCCGCTGCCGATAGTCGTAGAGAAGTTCACTACCAATGAATGACTTCCCAAGCCCGACCGAGTCGGAGATAATACATCCGTTATACTGTGCGAGCTTCTCTTTTGCGCTTTCGTACCCGAGTTTTTGGAAGTAGAAGAGCGGACTGTCGCGTGTCCCGACGTTCCCGTTGAGCGCATCGTAGGCGAGAAGCTTGTACAACTCGAACGGTTCAAGATACTGACCGAGTTCGTCGTCCGAGCCTCCCTGCTTCCCTTTCCAATCCTGATACTTATCGTGTGACTCGATAATATCAAGGAGGTCTTCGTTGAATTCGTCGGCGTTCGCCCATTGGTTATCGAACCAATCGTCGAATGCCCCGATATCTTGCGGTTCTTGGCTCGTGAGATTCAACTCAATGTTCTTCGTATGGCCTGTTTTAGAGAAGTTTGAGGACCCAACTACGACTGCACCACCACGTTGGTCATTCTCGCCCTCTCGTATCTCCGGCGATTCTGGTGGAGAACGGAAACTTGCGCCTTTTGCGTGGAAATAACCTGATTCCGGATTTCGAACCCGTATTTCGATAAGACCGTTAGCGATGAAATCGCGTAATCGGTCTAAGCGTTCTACCTGAGCGTTGTTGAGTTCCTCAATGTCTTCCTTAATCTGGTCTTCAAGTTGCTCGCGAAGACTGAGTCCCTCTTCGACTTCGTCAGCAGTGTGACGATCCGTGCTACGCCCCATCAGAATTCGTACCGGCGACCGTCCAAGTTCCTCGGGGTCGGCCAACAGATCAAGATCGTCTTTAACCAAATCGAAACCGGAGACGTAGAAATACCCTGTTGCAATCCGAGCCTCCTCACTCTCTCGGATAACTTTTCGATAGGTGTCAGCGAGATTCGTTTCTGTATTGTCGACGAGTGGTTCGAGATGAAGCATTAATGTTGAACAACCGTTGTGATGACGGAATAAACGTTTCTCTTAAGACATTACTCAAACACGGGGGATTCGTATAAGACTATTCCCTAGTTTGGTCTGATAAGTTCCTCTGCCGACGGCTCAATCGGAATCCCGACCTTTCCACCCAGTTCGTGTTCGAAATCCTGATACGTCTGTACGATTACCTCGGCCATCCGAATCTCGAACGTGAACGCGAGCAGTCCCTCGTAGCACGAGAGGCTCTGGAACGCCACCCGGTCGACGTAGCGCTCTCACTCGTCTTCGAACTCCGGCAGGTCGCACATCAGCGACGAGACCTCCAACAGGTTCTGCTCCAGGTCAGCGTACTCCTCACCCATGTTGGCCAGCGTCGAAAGCCGATCTCCGTCGGCGTGGTGTGGACAGTCCTCTACCTCGTCGGTGGCCAACTCCGGGTGATCGTCGTGTTTGATGAGAACCTCGGCGTGAACAACGTTATCATCGAAGCGCTTGATGAGAAGAACGTCGATGTCCAGGGGCAGTTCGTCTGTGAGTTCTTCCATCTCTTGGATATCCGCATCGGGCGCGGAGAGAACTTGGCGATACGCACGCATAATTCGCTTACGTGTTTCGTCGGTCAGGAATCGGTCCATTGGCCAGTCAGGATTGAGTGGGTCACAAATAGGGGTAGCAGAGTATTAATAAGAATCTCCGCCACGTACGGAGCCGAAGTGAAAGTAGTCGACATTTCTATAATTACAACATTCAAGTATTGCATATCGCTTAGAGCGACTAAAAATAGTCTCAGTTCGCTTTTAGCAATAGTCCCATCAAACCTCTAACCTTTTGTCTGGAAAGCGATAATTCCTTCACAGTCAGGTATATAAATTACCAGTTCAACTACCACTCTATGAGTTCAGTTGATATCAAAATTACTGACGACCTAATCAATAATCTAGGTGATGACTTAGAACCCCTTCAGAATCGGTCAAAATATGCCAACATCCCACCTCGGTCAAAAGCATCAAATAGCAAAGGGGGTGAGGTAGAATTCCTAAGCAACGCTATACCAGAAATAGATGGAGCCACTGGTAAGGACGGTAATTTGAGCGTTCACATTAATACGAAGCAATTCCATAACACCCCGAGTGTCAGATTTTGGTGGCCAGGGAAAAAGAAATTTGAGAGGTGTGAATTAGCAGATATTCTTTTCCTCATCACATATGTAGAAGATAATGAGGTCGTCGGGAGACGAACAATGCTATCACAGACTAAGTACACATACGATAATAAGTACGTTACTCAGAGGCAGTGGGATCCTAAGCCTAATCAGTATCATCTCCTACACACCTTGCAGAAATTCTATCCAGTCCAACCTAATTTGGGGGAGTGGTATGATTTAGAACGGGAAAGTAGTGCCTTTTCCAATTATAGTTTTGTCAGCGACTTTTGGCTTCCATTCTTCCATTCAACCGATGGAATGGACGGAGGGTACATTAACTATAATCCAGAACAAACTGCGGATTATCATTACGAGAGGACTGAAGATCCTCCGTCTGGTTATCAATCGTTTATAGGCTATCTCAAACTATTCGTGAGGGGTCAATATGGGGAAGAATATCGACCCAATGACCGTATTGGGCAATTTTACCGAGACCTTTTCAATAGTAATACTGAGTTCAATCTAAGTGACTCATCAAATCAAATTCCGGACTCCGAAACTCTCAGAGCGGACGGAGGAGAACAATCTCTGGAAGAAAAAGAAGGAGGGATTGGTCTTGTCAACATAGTAGTAACAGAAGGATACCCAGACACCGACACACCTGGTAAAAAGCTCCATTTAGGAGGGGAATTGGAATATACCATCGGCGAGTAGAGTCAAATGCTTATCTCATCCTCATAGAACCGAAGTCTCCCAAATACTCTCCGCACCTCATACACCCCAGGGTCGCACGCGAACAGAATCGAATCCCGATCGTTGCACAACGCCAGCGAATCCGGTTGTGCAACGAGAGACTTTTCGCACGTGAATTTCGCTCGGTTCCCGACCAGTTCACCGCCCTATCTACCACTGTTTAAATATGAACCCGATTTCAGTCGCCGCAGATTACTAGGTCTGACCGGCGGTTGTGCAACGAGTATGTGCATCGAAGCTACCGAAGCCCGCCAACGCAAGTGGGAGAACCTGAAAGAAGCTACCGGCGAAGGGCACAAATCAACCGCACCCGACGCCGGAGACGACTATTATCTCAAGATGTGCGGTGACACCACCGCCGTCCCGACCGGCCGCCTCCAGGAACTCATGGACCTCGCCGTCGAACAGGGGTCGGTCACCCCCCGAGCAGATTGCCGAGGTCCGGGACACCGAGGAACTTCCAGTCGAACGACTGGAAGCACACGGACAAAACGGTTCGTACCAGCAATACCGCTAACCAATGAATTCGACGCCCGAAACCGCCTCCATTGGTTAGCGGAAGACGCGTAGCGCGTCTCGACGCTCGGGTCTGCTGGAGGACCTAGGCGAGTACCGACAACGAGCAATCAAGAAGGAAGCCCCATCCCGATTCGTCCACTACGCCCCGTTTCCGTCGCCAGGCCCGCTGTACTTCTCCAACTCAACACTTGTCAACACCGTTCGCGTCGTCTGCGAGACCGCCACTTGGATTACTCCACCACTTTCTCTCTGTTCGATATGACTTCCTCGCTCTTCCTCCGTCAGCAGCAAGTCCTAGCTCACCTCTTAGAACTATGCGTACCTCGCTCGACCACCGACGCTACGTCATGGTGTTCGGGGGCACGGCGGTGGTCCTGTTCCACAAAATCGCCGTGCCAGAAGAAGTCTACAGCAACCTGAACACCGACTGCACGCACTTCTTCCAGACGGAACGCGCTCGCCGACTGGCTGGTCTTCTACGACGATTTCCCTGCGACACTCGCGGACCTATCGTTTCGTATATCGGAACTCTGGACTCGCTGAGAGCAGCTGCATGTATTCTATCAGCGTTCGGGGTTTGTTGAGGACTTCATCGAGAGTTAACACGGAGTAGGATGTTCCCACTATGAGCTTACAACTCGTCAGGTCCAGATTCGCCGTCGTCGGTAGAACGAATGGAGTTGCCCACCGAGAAAACGCTCCAGGTTAACACGGCTGTTCCGGTGTATAGCGCCGTAGAGACGAGGGCGACTGAGACTGCTACGACCCACGGATTATCTATCATTTCGCCGATTCGAGCAGTGAACTGTGAAGAAGGAAAGTGGACTAGCCCAAAGAGAATGAAGCCTCCAAGACCGGTCCAAAACGACGGAGAGAGGAGAGCGATTCGCTCCTCGAACTCCATGTTTCGAAGAGCGTACAATACAAAGATAATCCCGGCAACTGTGATGAGTCCACCCACACTCTTCACTGGCCAAGATAGTGGTGACAGCAGTAGCACGATTCCAAGACCGAAAGTCGTCAGTGATTGGTGTATCCTGCGCATTTGTTAAAAGTGCATAAAATACGCGTACTTACCTTATTCGATACAGTATATCTGCGCTCTCTTACACAGTTATAGATAGACAACCATGTATTCGAACTGCGGTTCGTCGGAATCTTTTATCAGTCGAAGGGATGAAAATCGACACCCGTGTTGAGACTTTCTGCATCGAGTACGAGAATATCGCCTCGTTGCTGGACAGCACAATCTGCTACAGTCAAGTAGGGTCAATCCCGAATATAACCCCGTTAAGTATAGAGAGAATACGATTTTATTCTTGAATGTATGAGCGCATCTTGTTTGGATACATTACGATGACAATTTTAAGTTCGTTTTCAATAGCATGTTCTTTGACGATATGGGTAAACTCTTGCGTTTGATTACCCGTCGATATTTTCACGGTGTACGTCCCTGGACTTGATATAGGCGTATTGATAGTGTTTATATCACTGGAGGGCACAAAGACATTTTTCTTGCTTACTGTGGCATTTTCACTCAAGATTACTACATTTATGTCGGAGTCGTTCCCGGTTTGATTATCGATTTTTATTCCCACTTTATTCATTTTTTGGCTAGTCTGGATTGTTGAGTTGCTCGTTGAGTCGGATTTCCCATTCTCTTGGTTTGATGGGTTAATGCCATCCAAGCAACCGGCAATAGTAGTTACCGCAGCGGCAGGCGCGGCTTGTAAAAATCGTCTCCGTTCCATAAGCTTTATTCAAATTTTCATCCGTAAATACTTTCTGACCATTGCGTGTTATTTAATTATAAGTGGAATTTAGCAGTCGCTATCAAGGATATTCTAGACCTAACCAATGGTCACTCCTTATTCAACACTAATGGCTAATTAAATATGTAGTCGAGGGAAAGTTACAGAGTGCTACTGTAATTGATATTCATCTCTTGTTCCACACTGTACATGCATTCACCCGATCCATACTTCATACCGTCACTACAGTAGCCACCCGTATGAAGCGCCACGACGTACGCATCTGTATCATTCACGATATCGTACGTGACTGAGCCAGAGTCGCCACCAGCCGTAGAAATCGCGTACCCCATCCAGGGATAGTCGTCGTTGTCTGCGTGGAAGTCAATCTGTCCGTAGCCGTCACCAGTGCTACGGCCAGTGTGGTAAACACCGGTGCCTGCTTCCATCATATCGTTAATCCGTGTCTTGGAGACCATCCCTTTGATGGGATATCGAGTTCCACCACCGGAATCAACGATTCCCATCGTTACGTCTCTCTTGTATGGTTCGATGACCGCGGAGTCCATCCCATCAGGGCCGAACTCGGCGACTGAACCAAAGTAATCGTTGGAACGCGATGGTTGGTACACTGATTGACCCGTAGAATCGACGCAGTGACCGGCAGTCAAGATAACGTATTCGTTATATTTGTTCGAGTACGCAACGGGGCCAAGACTCCACGAACATCCGGATGTGGCCGATGTCCCAGCTTCACAGCCTGCGGGGATAGGGTCATACTTGTGTTCGTAGTGACACTCAACAGTGACTTCACCGCACTTGGTTTGCTCTTTTTGCTTTTTGGTTCGCTTGACCGTTATGGGAATGTCGGTTTGTGTAAATTCCGTGTCCGCAGTAGACACTGTCGCGCTTACATTAGCTGGAGTCTGCTTTTGCACCTCAGTAAAGGACACGTTCGGGGTCTTCGTCTTTCCGTCCGAACTTTCTTCCACAATATAATTGACACCAACCGCTATACCCTTCGACTCGTGTGGAACAAGTCCGACGCTAATATTAGAGTCTGTGTAGCGTTTCGCTAATTGCTCGGATGCCTTCTCAGTAGCCGTAGTCTTCACCCACTTGTCTCTGGAAATCGTATAGTACTTGGGCTTAATTTCCGGCGGCACTCCATTCTTCTCGATTTCTTCGTAATTCTGGATTTCGTACCACCCTAGTCGAGGGACCTCTTCGTTTGGATTATCTGTAAGTTCAGCCAGCGCCTCTTTCGATAGACCAGCTGCCGCTGATGCCGATAGCCCTATAGAAAGGAGTCCCTTTGTGAAGTTTCGACGGTTCAAGTCGAGCAAGCTGGAGGTATCTTTACCATCCATAGTTGCAAAATTATCTCCTCTTATGTTATAATTTTCTAACCTATATTTACATATAATATGGGGTATGTAATTATCTATCTATGAAATTTAAGAGCGTATTCTTATAGCAATAAGTAGCGGCAATTCCTCTTGACTAATAGCAGATACCGGTTGATTCGCTATCGTCGGGGTCAAATCGGGCTAACGCCGCTACCTTCTCGCGGTTGATGTCCTCGACTAGTTCGAGCGCCTCGTCCATCCATACACCGAGGCCGACGGTCAGTCGCTGGCGGACCTCCTCGACGTCTACCGACAAGTAGACGTGAACGTAGCCGCCCTCGGAGAGCAGGCGCTACTGTTTCTCCAGCAGGCCGATGTCAGTCAGGTGATTCAGCTGTCTGCTGACGGTGCTTCGGTCCAACTCGAGATGGTCGGCGAGTTCTCTCGCGGTCGATTCTCCGTCCTCCATGAGGAAGACGCAGATGCGTATCCCCGTCTCGGAGATACCGAATACTTCCCGCAGAACAACGGCTAACTCCGGACGCTCGATTGCGGACGCGTCCGCGGACGATATTCGCTCCTCGTCGGAGTCGGACCCTCAGGTTCCGAACGAGACGTTCAACTACTGAAAGCATAACGTAAGATAGAACGCCCGTACCGCGAGAAAACGCGCGCTCCAGACTACTCGAATCGTACTTAAATCTCGCTCTACGCCACTCACTGAGACCAGACGAGAAACCGGAGTCGCTCCCAGTCTCGAACTAGGGCACGCTAACCAATGCGACGAGACGAAATCTGTCTTGCATTGGTTAGCGGAGTATCGAAAACTGCTGGATGGTCTGCTCGGGGACTTCGACTCGGCGGGTCGGTCTAACTGGAACGAACACGCGTAGTCACCGTCCATCGCGCGAGCGAGCGCGTACTCGTTCTTGGCTGTCGGGGTCGTGCGGTCGAAGATGGCTTCGACGCGGATACCCCGCCACGTGAGACTGTCCGCGACCCACCCTTTCGCGCGCTCGAAGTCGTCGGTGAACGTTTCGAGGGGCAGCGACGTCAGGTCACTCTCGGTGAAGCGACGCGGTCGTTCGACCGTACCGGTGACGCGGGGGTTCTAGTCGGTCGTGTCTACGTCTGGTGGGATTTCGTGGCGTTCGAGGTCGTTCATCGTCTGAAAGCTCGGGGTATTCTGGTGTGTCTACTGACCGAGACGGGTCGTACACGTCGGGTCTCACGTCGTCTCGACGTGGACGTCTCGTATCTCGTCGATTTCCATCGGGAGGCGGTCCTGAATCGCTCGCGTCGTCATCGGGGAGATGCCGCAGTCGCCGCACGCTCCGGAGAGCTGAATCCATACGGCACCGGACTCGGTATCGACCTCCTGGATTGCAGCGTTCCCGCCGTGCATCGCAATCTGGGGGAAGTTCCGCCGGAGAAACGCGGCAACGTCGTTCGCGAGCTTCTCGCCATCGTTGTCGAATGAGTCCGGACCGTTCCGGTTGTCTGCGCCCATACCGACAGTATCGGTAACAACTGTTGTACGACTTTACCCGAATACGTTCCGCCGAGCGAGAAGTTCGAGTACCGTGAATACGTTCGGGAGAACTGGCCCGGGTTACTGTCTCACAGTCGTCGGAGCAGTACTCGGCATCCGAACTGGACGCTCGGAGGAGAGTGACGGTCCAGTTCGGCCTCGTTAGGCCGCCTGGACTTCGTTCAGGAGTTCGTCGTACGGCGGTTCGTTCGTGGGGTCGTCGGCAGTCCAATCGTACGTCACTGTCCCGTCCTCGTCCAGAACGAACACGGCACGGTTGGCGATTTCGTAGAGTCCGAGTTCCGGGATGTCGATTTCCAAGTCGTACTTCCGAATCGCTTCCCGATTCATGTCGCTTACGAGGTCGAATTCGACTCCGTGTTCTTCCTGGAACGCCCCGAGCGAGAACGGCGAGTCCGCACTCACCCCGAGAACGGACGCACCGGCGTCCCTGAACTCGTCGAGTCTCTCTTGAAGAGCGAGCATCTCGTTCGTACACGGCGGCGTGAACGCGCCCGGAAAGAACGCGAGGACGAGTGGTCCGTCACCGATGCGGTCTTCGAGGTCGAACGATGCGTGGTCGCTGGTCCCGACGGTCGCTGTGAACGTCGGTGCAGTATCTCCAGTGGCTGGCATCGTCTACAGCGAACGGCTGTCAAAAAGGTAAACCACTTTACGAATATATTCGGTAGCTTATCAGTTGTTGCAAATACGATTCCTGTATTCAGTCTTCGGCGTGATTTTTTCGTGCCGATTCCCGCCACGGCGGTCGAACATCATCACTGTTCGGGCGGACTATTCAGGAGTGCGAGGTGACCTGTCCGGAACTGCGTGAGACGTGGAACAGTCGCAGTGTAGGGGTCGAACGCAGTGTAGGCGAACGCCTGCCAGAGCACGCGCTCGGGATAGGGCCGGTCGGACAGGTCGACCCCGAGAGACGTTGCGAACGCGGCGTGGTCAAGTTCGCCGTTCGTCGTCGGAACCGGAACGGGGTTCGGGATGGTATCTAGGTCGAGACCGAACGAGGGGAACAGTTGGTACTCCGCGCCGGGGGCGGGATGGTGGAGTTCTCGCTCTCCGGGGAATCGAACGACCAGTTCGGGAGTGACAGTCACCGTTCCGTCGCCGTCCGCGCGTTCTACCGTCTGCTCCGAGAGCGACACACGCCGTCGAGTGCCGCTGGAAACGGTGTACTCGGTCCCGTCGGCCAACAGTTCAAGCCGTGATGCCGTCACCTCCCGGACTCGAACGTCGGGGACGGAGTACGACCGGACGAACGCCGTCGTCGAATCCCCGCCGACAGTCCCTTCGACGACGACCTCGGTCTCCCCACGACGGGAGACGAAGTCGGGCGTGTACGGACGACCTTCCTCGACGACCGATAGGGTGTCCGTCGTCGCACAGACGCCCTGCCAATCTGGTTGCTCGCTCGTCCCCGTGTCGAGCGTTGGACGCCAGTAGAAGACCCGATGGCCACCGTCGTACTCGTATGGAATCGCGTCCGGAAAAAACGACTCGCCGTATCTGGTCGGGTCGAGATTCGGGTGTTCGAGTTTGAGTTCGACGTACGGAAGCGTCTCGACCATCGGAGTCAACCAGTCGGTACGTGCTGATTGTCTCCAACTGATTTCGGTCGTACTGCTCTCTGTCGCCGTCGTATCGTTCATCAGGTCGGAGATGGGACTACGGATACGAAACCCTGTCCGCATATATGTTCGAGCGAGGGTTCGAGTGCTTTTCAGTACTTTTGCAGTGAACGCTCGGACAATCGGCCGAATTCATTCGGGAGAGAACCTATTGGCGGACGGTTCGACCTCCTCGGTAGAGACGATGGTATCCAGAATCGACGTTCGCGAGCGGGCGGCCGACGAGTGCCGTGAGCAAATCCGGGAGGACCTGCGGGACATCAGCGCCGGTGAGACGGCGACTATCGTGGCCCACCACGATGTCGAGGCGGCGCTGTATCAGTACCAAATCAAACGTGGCGAGACGCTAGACTGGCAGTACGAGACTGCAGGACCCGACGTCTGGGAAATCCGCGTGAGTAAATCGGAGCACTCTGGGGGACGGACTGGCCTGACCGAGTTCGACGTGCGGGAGATGCCGCCGCGAAAGCGCCACTCGGTACTCCTCGAAACCTTCGAGCTACTCGACCCCGACGAAGGGTTCGTCTTGGTGAACGACCACGACCCGAAGCCGCTCTACCACGAACTTCGCTCTACCCGCGGCGACATCTTCGAGTGGGAGTACACGAACCGCGACTCGCAGGCGTGGAAGGTCGAGATACGCAAGACCGACGACGGTGAGACGGAAGACGACGACGAAGTACAGGCGAAATTCGACGTCCGTGAAATCCCGAAACAGGAGCGACACCCGACGATTCATCACCGGTACGGAAACCTCGAGGACGGCAACGCAATGGAGATAACCTCCCCGCACGAACCCCGTCCGCTCCACCGGGAGTTCCGACAGCGATACGGACAGTCGTTCTCGTGGGAGGTTCGAGAGAGGGAGCCGGGTCGCTGTCGCGTCCGTATCACGAAAGGAGGCCAGTCGAGTACCGACGACGAAGAGTCCTCGCAGTCGGCCGACGTGTCGATGGACGTGACGGAGGAACTGGACGTTCGGGACCTGCCGCCCGCCCAACGCCACCAACAGATTTTCGAGGCGTACGAGCAACTTCAGTCGGGTGAGGCGTTCGTCTTGGTGAACGACCACGACCCGAAACCGCTCTATCACCAGTTCGAAGCGGAAACCGGGAGCGAGTTCCGATGGGAGTACCGGCAGCGAGACCCCAACGAATTTAGGGTTCTCATCGGCAGAGACGGCGCGACCGAGAGCGACTCCTCGGCATCCGAGACCACGAAAGCGCCGTTTTGAACGTTCGGGTCCGGATGCCCCAGCCACGGGGAGTCCAGAACGTCTCGGAGTTGTTCGGGTGAATTCCTATGTCCCCCGAGAGAATCAGTACGAGTACACGAAGGGTGATTCGAATGACTACGACAACAATTGATTCGGAACGGAGCCTCGGCGTTCTCGTCGAGGAGAACCCGGAATTCGCCCGCGTTTTCGAGTCCTTCGGCATCGATTTCTGCTGTGGGGGAGACGCCTCCCTCGAAACCGCGTGTGCAGAAGCGGGCCTCGAACTGTCCACGGTTCGTGACGAACTGGCGACAGTGAAGGATAGCGACGGTAACCAAGACTGGGAAACGATGTCGGACCTCGTCGACACCATCGTCTCCGAACACCACGAGTATCTCCGCGAGGAGCTTCCAGCACTGGAGGACCTCGTTCGGAAGGTCGTGAGCGTTCACGGGGAGAATCACCCGGAACTGCAGCGAGTCGGAGAGGAGTTCTCCGACCTTGCCGAGGCGATGCAGACGCACATCTCCGAGGAGGAAGACGAGGCGTTCTTGCTCGTCGAGAAACTCGACCGGGGCGACCCACTCACAGAGTCTGAAGTGGCGACGCTCCGGGAAGAGATAGATAACTTCGAGGACGACCACGAGGAGACTGCAGCACGTCTCGAGCAAATCGAGGCGTTGACCGACGGATACGCGGTCCCGGACGACGCCTGTCCGAGTTACCGCAACATGCTCGCCCGTCTCGAAGAACTCGAACGAGACACCCACATGCACGTCCATCGAGAGAACAACATATTGTTCCCCAGAGCCGAGCAGGAGCTATCGACCGCTACCCGGAGCTGAATTTCACTGGCTAATCGATTCATTCCATCGCGCCACGCCGCCCCCAACACGAGTCAACTCCAGCTACTCGACCGAAGGACGTAGACACCGGGTTCGGGTACAAAATTCTGCGTTTTCGAGGTTCGTCCCCGTCTGGTCCGGGACTCCGGGTGACTCTCGAATGTTCAGCTGGCCCTCGTCAGTCGCTACGTGTCCCGGTACTACCTGTACGGGGGAGTCGATTGACGCGAACATATCCGTGAGGGGACTTAGTTTCGGCGAGCCTCATTCACGCATAGGGTGATTCCGTAATGACCGACCCACCGACGGAGGTTGGTGCGACCGTCGCGAACGACCTCTTCAACAAGTACGTCCTTCCGAAAGTTGCGCTCGCCGTAATCCTGACCGCCTCACTCGTCGGGACGTGGGTGACCGGCCGTCTCGCCAATCAGACGGGAGTCGTCGTCACGCTGGCTAAGTGGTCGTCCTTCGCGTCTCTCGGCGTTCTCACCGGCGGACTCGTCTGGAAGCACCTCTTCGTTCGCCCGCAGGACCTCGGGACGGACGCGAGCGAGTACTGTGCGGAGATGTACTCGCGGTTCGACAGCGTGGCTACCGTCGCCGTGGTCGTACTCGTGTCGAGCGGACCGTTCGTCCTCGCCGAGTACGTCTCGTCTCTCGGAACCAACCGACTCGTAGTCAGTCTCGGAGTGCTGTCCTCGCTCTTGCTCGGAACGACGGTCGTGACGGTGCGCCGTTCGGCGTCCGTCGACGAACAGTTCAGGAGCCCGGCCGGACTCTTCACGATGACTCTGGCACTGGTGGTCGTCGTCGCCACGGCGCTTGCGGAGGTGAGTCTTCGGGGATTCGACCCACTAGCCGCGGCCGTTCGGGTACTGCACCTCCTCGCGTTCGCCGCGTGGGTCGGAGGTGCGGTCTGGAACATCTTCGTCGCCGTCCCGACGGGACAGCACCATCCCACGGCGGACGTCGTTCGGGCCGCCGGCGAGCAACTCGAACGTTTCCGGTAGGCGGTTCGGTTCATCATCCCGACGCTGTTCCTGACGGGCCTGTACCAAGCCGTCGACGCGTTCGGTATCTCCGTGGGGAACTACCTCGGCAATCTCGTGGGGCTTGCCGTCCTCGCCAAAATCGGGTTCGTCGGTCTACTGGTCGTCATCTTCAAGCTCTGCCCGATGTGGCGGGCCTGCTCGCCTATCGACGGGGTCTGCGAACTCGAAGACCTCGGGAACGGGCGACCGTCAGGCGGTTCGGCGGAGGGCGAAGCCGATGACTGAGTCCGAAGTCCCCGAGACGGGTCCGGACGTCGAACCAGATATGACTGTCGACAATCGGGGACGCGGCTGTGCGAGCGGAATCGCTCGCGTCCAGCGCGCGCTGGAGGACCTCGAGGACGGTGCGATACTACGAATTCAAAGTACGGACAAGCGGGCGAAACAGGAGTACCGGCAGCTAGCCGCACAGACCAATCACGAACTTCTTGGAATCGAGACGAACCGGAGCGGTCTCCTCCGAAAGGAGTACACGACGTACCTCGAAATCCACCACGGGTGACCGACAGCCGACTGCAGAACGTACTGACAGTGCACAGAACACCGACCGAACGCAGTGGAAACGGCTGGCCGACGCCGACCCTTTCGACACTTTCGACCCAGTAATGACGGCGCTTGCCGTCGTCGAGACGAGCGAATCATTCCGCGTTCTGTCTCTCGATGTGGACCGGCCTACAGACACATTCGGTATCGCGCAGGTCGCCCCCGACGTACGGAGGTCTGTCTAACGACCCACTACGTCATGGGTACGGCCGAAATAGGAATCAGATGCTGTCCGCGAAAGTCCCAGGCGGCGTCGCGTCGCCGTAGCGAACCGCTGTCACTCTTTGCGCAGTGTAGCGATGAACTGGTCAGGTCCGATTTTGTCGACGACGTATTCGTCTGCGTCGAACGACTCGACTTCGGTCCGCATCTGGTAGTACAATGGTTTCGGGTCGTGGTCGTTGACGAGCGTGAGGGCCTCACCGCTATCGAGTTCGTCGAACGCGTCGAAGACCTTCGGGTGGCGCTCCGGCGGCGGTACGTCGCGGAGGTCGAGTGTCTGGCCGGTCATGTGGACGGAACTGGACACGCTACCCCTGAAACCCTTATCACGAACAGGTTCGCGGACGAGTGTACTGCTGTCCCCGCGTCCGCCACGCTTGTTCCCCAGCGTGACGACGGCGTTCTGGCGGTGGCGCGCCGTCCGGGGGTCGGAGCCTTCGAGTTCTTCCCCGCCGCCGGTGGCAGTCTCACACTCGTCAGCACGTGGCCGCTCCGGCGTGGTCAGTGGAGGAAGCGGTACTGTTCGAGACGCTGCCCCTCGTCTACTGCACGCTCTTCGGAGGGGTTACTGGAGGGTGCCGAATCCCTCGTCTTCCATCAACTCGGCGATGAGTTCGGGGTTCTGGAACGCCGCGAGAAGCGCGAACTCGCGCGCGTCCGTCTTCGAAACCTCGCTCGTTCCGAGCAGGTCGGCGAGTTCACTCCGGAACTCCGCCTCTTGGTCGGCGACCTTGTCTCGCACGTGGATTTCGAGACGGGTGTCCCGTTCGTCACCGACGTTACTCCGCCGGACGAAGTACGGATACTCGTCCGGGGAGGCAGTAGATTCACTGGACTCCCGCGCTGAACCTCGGCCGGTCGTCGATTGCTCGGACCGGTTCTCGCTCTCCGACGACGTCCTGCTCGGTGACGCCGACGGGGACTCACTCGCCGATGCTGGTGTGGACTCTTCGGTCGAAGTCGATTCAGCCTCGCTTTCCTCCACGTGCGCCTCTGCCGTTTCCGCAGCGTCGTCTTCGTCGCCGTCCCCGTCGTCGTCACCGCCGAAATCGAGGTTTCCGGACCCGGATTTGAAGTTGCTCATGCGGTCGCCTCCGTTTCCTCCTCCTCTCGCAGGTCGATGACTCGGTTCTCGGACTCCAGAATATCGAGTTCTAACACCGGATTGACGTCAGTGTCGAACGTGTCCACCGCGACGAATCGGGCGAGTTCGTACAGTCTCTCCAGCGTCTCGATTTCTCTGTCGCGCACCCGCCGTTGGCCCGGTTCACTCACCATCTCGCCGTCCCTCTCGAAGGTCTTCCACCGTTCTTCGACGACTTTGAACGCCGACCCCCTCGCCTCCCACATCGCGTCCATGAGGCTTTCGCGGTTCCCGATGGCGACTGGCGTGGCGAACGCCTCCGTGTCCTCGAACTGCTGTTGGTACTGGCGGTGAGCGTTCGTTTGGCCGACGCCCGAGGGGACGACGCAGGAGAGTCCGATTTCGATGTCCAATTGGGTCTCCATGTTCCCGACGAGTTCTTCGAGTCCTTCCAAACTCAGGTTGCCTTTTCCGGCGGGCTTGACGGGCGCGACGAGCGTCCGCAGTGCGAAAATCGCGTTGTAGAGCAGGTCTTCCGCCCGCGCGTTGGGGTCGATGAGAATCGCGTCGTACTCCTGATGGAGTTCCTGTTTCTCCCAGAGTAGCTCGTGGAGGAGTTCGAACCGTGGGTAATCGTCGCGACTCATGTTCTGCATCCCGGTCTCGTAGGATATCTTCTGCTCCAGATTCGAGGTGAAGTCTCCGAGCATGTCGTGACTCGGGACGATATCGACGCCTTCGGCCGTCGTTTCGATGAGGTCGTCGAAGTCGCCGTCCGGCATGTCGAGGATATGTTTGACCAGATTGTCAGCATCTGGTTCGCTTCGGTGTTCGCCGGCGTCGAACAGGCTCGTCAGGTTCCCCTCTTGGGGGTCGAGGTCTATCACGAGGGTATTTTGACCCATTCGCTCCAACGCGACGGCGAGGTTGGCCGTCATCGTCGTCTTGTACGTTCCACCCGACTCGGAGTAGATTACAGTCGTTATCATATCCGCCGGATTTCGCCCGCTGTACTATAAATCTGTGTCAGACACATGGAGCAGATATCTGTGATAGGCGTCTGTCATAGTAGTCTGTAACAGGTATCTGTAATCACTCACGTATGGCGATTAGATAGCATCTATTACAGACTCACCATTGGATGTTACAGATGTCTATTACAGACTCACCATTGGATGTTACAGATGTCTATTACAGTCACTGATTACAGACTTTTGTGGCAGACTACTGCATTCGAATAACACTGTAAACTGTGGTCATATATCTATTATAGTCCTCTGTGACGGGTCATCGTCACCGAATTCTGCCACCCATATCTATTACAGAAATCTATAACAGACAGCAATAACAGCCATTCTTCACAGACAGTAATTACAGACAGATGTTGCAGAAGCCCGTGACAGGTAACCGTATGGGTTCTGGGGGATAGTCGTGAGTACGTCCTAGCGGTCAGCTATCACGACAGCGTCCTGAATCGCGTCGTCGGCACCGAACGCGCCGGCGCAGTATCAGACGGACGTGCTTTCGCTGCCGGTGGCGTAGGGGCCATGCCTCGTCTTCGAGTTCGGAAATCCACAGGGTCCTGCGCCGTCGAAGACGAGTCTGACCACTCGAGCCGTGATACGTACGTACTGGATGGCGGTGACCGTGGGGCCGCGACTAGAGACCTTCGCTCGATAGAACCGGGAAAACAGAGTCAGTCAGAGTTCGACGGGCGAAGCGTCCTCGACGTCGAACCGCGTCACTTCCGGCTCGCCAGCCAGAAGGTCCGGGAGCGCTCGCTCGAACTCCTCGAAGTGGTCCGTCTCCGCGTGCGCTTCGAACGCTGCCTCGTCTTCGTACTGTTCGAAAAACCGAAACAGGTTCGAATCGTCGATATCCGTCGCGACTCGGTAGTCGATGACACCGTCCTCTTGTCGTGAGTCCTCCGCGAGCGACTCGATTAAGTCGAGCGCTTCGCCGCGGTTATCGGGGTCAATCGGAAACGTCGCGTGAACTACGAGCATAACGCTTGCGACTACGGTCAGGAGACGTAAAGTCGCTCCCCTAGCGACAGTTCGACCGGTCTAGACGAACAAAATCAGTCGTTCCTATTGACCGGGGGGTCTCTGAGCCGCTCGTTTCTGCGAGGTCACCGAAGCGGTTGGACGTGCCGAGCGGGCCTAGTGGTGGTGGTGGTGATGCTGGCTGCTTCCGCCGGGTGAGAACTGTCCGGTGAACGCCCGCTGGACGACCTCCGGCAAGGCGGGGTGGACGTGGACCGATTCGCGGATGTCTTGGACGGTCCCCGACCCTGCTTGCATCGCCACCACGACCTCCTGAATCAGCGTCGAGGCGTCCGGTCCGATGATGTGACACCCCAGAATCTCACCCTCCATATCGACGAGTACCTTCACGAACCCCTCGGCATGCATCGCGTCGCCGCGGGCGGTGTCCTCGTACCGATACGTGTTGGTCGCGTACTCGCGGTCGGCCGCCCGTAGCGCCTCCTCGTGCGCGCCGACGCCCGCGACCTCGGGCGACCCGAACACCGCGAACGGAATCGCCGTGTAGTCGATTGGCTGTAGTTCGTCGCCGAAGACGTTCCGCGCGACGGTCTGGGCCTCGTGGTTGGCGTTGTGCTTTAGGAGGTACTCGCCCACGATATCCCCGAGCGCCCACACGCCGTCGGCGGTCGTCCGCAAGTACTCGTCGGTCTCGACGAATCCAGCGTCGTCGGTTTCGACACCCGCCGCGTCGAGGTTCAGCGTGTCCGAGTTCGGCGTCCGGCCGGTCGCGACCAACAGTTCGTCGCCCGTGACGCTCACGGTTTCGTCGGGGTCCTCACCCTGCTTGCGCGGATACGTTTGCGCGTTCACGGTGACGTCACCGCCAGACGCCGACGCCGAAATCGCTTCGTAGCCGGTGTACACGTCGAACCGCTCGGCGTACCGCTCGGTGAACGCCTCGGCGACTTCCGCGTCGGCCGACGGGAGCATGTGCGGTCGGCGGCGACGATGGTCACGTCGCTGCCGAACGTCCCGAAGAAGTGGCCCAGTTCCGCCGCGATGTAACCGCCGCCGACGATGACCAAGTGGTCGGGTGGCTCCGCTAACTGGAGCGCCTGTTTGCTAGTGAGGTAATCGACGTCTTCGATACCCTCGATGGCCGGAATCCACGGTCGGGACCCCGCTGCGATGAGGACCGTGTCCGCGCGGAGGCGAGCGCCGTCGTCCTCGCCGCCCGCGACCTCGACCGTGCGCTCGTCCACGAAGCGGGCCTCGCCGTCGAACAGTTCGTGTTGGGGCGACGACTCCAGTCCGTTGCGGATGGACGCGGCGTCGCCGTGCACCTCCTCGTTGACCTTCCGAACGATGTCCTCGAACGCGACGTCGGTGACCTCCGCGGAGATATCGAACGCCTCGGCGTCCTCGATGGTTTCGACGATGTCCGCGTGGTACAACAGCATCTTCGAGGGGATGCAACCGCGGTTCAAACACGTCCCGCCGAGACGCCCCTTCTCGACCACGGCGACCGACTGGCCTTGATTCGCCGCGACGTTCGCCACGTCCAACCCCGACCCCGAACCGATGACGAGAAAGTCGAACTCTTCCATGTTCTCCAACGAGACGCGCTGGAGTGATGAAAGCTATCGCCGCGTCCCTCCCCGCCGGTACCTACTGCAAAATACGTTCGAGGTGTCTGACGAAGTGCGTTCGCTCCGCGAGCGTCCTACCGCGTGAACGCATCGTCGCGGTAACTCGCGCACCAGCCACTGTGAAATTGAACGACACGCCCGACCCATTTTTATAACACAGCCATCCGATGTATCCTCTGTGTCAACGTTCGTCGTCGTCGGCGGCGACGCCGCCGGAATGTCAGCGGCCAGTAAAGCGAAACGGGACGATTCGAATCTCGACGTCGTCGTCTTCGAACAGGGGGAGTGGGTTTCGTACGGTGCCTGTGGACTCCCATATTACATCAAAGGTGAGATTGACTCCCTCGAGAATCTCGTCTCGGTCACACCCGAAGAGTTCCGTCAGGAACGGGATATCGACCTCCGAACCGGACACGAAGTCGTCGATATCGACCCCTCGAATCGAGTCGTCACCGCACGTAGCAGTGATGGAGAGGTGAAACAGGAGTACGACCATCTACTCGTGGCGACCGGTGCGGAAGCAGTCACGCCACCCATCGACGGGTTAGACCACACGGGCGTCTACACGCTCGGGTCGATGTCAGACGGGAAAAACCTCCGTGACTACGTGGAGCGGGCGCGTTCGGACGGCAATCTCCAGCAACCCGACCGGGGACCTGCCTGCCAGTTCCTCGAAACGTGTAATGGGCCTGTCGGCATCGTCGGTGGTGGATACATCGGGATTGAGATGGCGGAAGCGCTCGCGGCCAACGGATTCGAAGTCCACCTCTTCCAGCGCGGCGACCGGATTCTGAAGCAGTTCAGCGAAGCCACGAGTGAGGCAGTTCTCGACCACCTCGCCGACCGGGACGTGGCTGTCTACCTCGGGGCGGAAGTAGAGACGCTCGCGGGCGACGACCGGGTCGAAGCGGTCGTCACCGACGACGTCCGCGTCCCGGTCGAAATGGTACTCGTCGGGACGGGCGTCCGTCCGCGAACGGACCTCGCCGAGGACGCAGGCGTCCAACTAGGCGAAACGGGGGCCATCGCGACCGACGCGTACCGGGAGACGAACCTCCCGGACGTGTACGCGGCGGGTGACTGTGCGGAGGCAGAGCACGTCGTCACCGGCGAGCCAGCGTACGTGCCCTTGGCGTTGACTGCCAACCGCCACGGCAGGGCAATCGGGCAGACTGTCGCGGGCGACCCGACTGAGGGCGGCGGTATCGCGGGGACAGCGGCGGTCAAGGCGTTCGAGATGGAGGCGGCTCGGACCGGAATTCTGAACCACGAGGAGGCCCGTGCGGTCGGCTTCGAGCCGATGACCGAGACCATCGAGGCGGAATCCCGCGCTGGCTACTATCCTGAAGGCGGGACCGTGGAAGTAACGCTCACCGTCGACCGGCCGTCCGGTCGCGTACTCGGTGGCAGTCTCGTCTCCGAGTACGGTGAGGGTGCTGTCTACCGGAGCCACGCGCTCGTTGGTGCAGTGACCGAAGGCACCACCGTTGAGGAACTCTCCAACTACGACCTCGCGTACGCACCACCATTTAATACGACGTGGGACCCCGTCCTGACCGCTGCGAAGGTAGTCGAAGGCCAGCGCTGAACGGTTCCACGGTAGTCGCGGAACGAGTCCCGGAACACGTGGGGCGGCTTTCGGTCGTGGTCGTCCTCTCGCTTCTGAGTGATTGCGAGTTGGTCGTTACGCTAGGGCCTGGTTCGAGGGGTTCTTCGAGTACCCCTCAGGGCGTGAAAAACTCACGGTGGTCGCTCCGTCGTGGATTCCGTGCAGAGTAGGATTTTTCGACTCAAGCGAGGGGAGCGCGACTTTCGCTATTCCCTCTCAGAGTGCCTCGATTAGATGAGAAGTTCCGTTCTCACTCCACACCGTAGAACTAGCAGGGAGGCGGGCCGAGCTACCCTCCTACCAGATGGATAGCGCTAGTCCGCGTCTCGACAATACAGATACTGCCAACTGGACCTGTGGTACGAAGAGGGAAGGAATGGCAGAAGGTTCGTCAGATTGAATCTTGCTCAGAAGCTTCAAAAGATTCCTATGCATCTCGTCCTCGATTACGGCGGTGTCATCGTCGAGCACGACGCCGAACGCGAACAAGCCCACATCCTAGGCGTTGATTCTGAAACCGAACCCTATCCTAGATGGCTCGCCTACTTCGCATTCCGTGACGGCTTCGTCCAGCGCACAGCGGAATACGTCGAACTCCTCTCGACGCTCACCGGGGCATCCCACGATGCGTGTCGTGAATATCTCGAGAAGACGTGGCTCGACCCCGAGCTTCCCGAGAAACACGTAGACGTCCTCCGAGACCTCGCAGACGACCACACGCTCGTCCTCTTCGGCAACATGGTTCGCCCGTGGATTGAGACGGTTCTCTCGGAGTACGGGGTCCGGGAGTGCTTCGATAATCTCGTTGTCTCCTCGGACTTGCGGCGGCCGAAATCCCATCCAAAAGGGTACTTCGAGTGCCTTCCGAGGGCGACGAATCAGTCGCCTTCGTCTGCGACGAGTGCAACGAGGACCTCATGATGGGCGAAACTCTCGGGATGACGTCGGTGTAAATCGAAAGCGACGAGGAGACGCCGTACAGAGAACCCGACGTTCGGCTTTCGACGTTCGGTAATCTTCCAGACATCCTCTCTACGGACGGCCCGGCGCCCGTTCGATAATTCGTCGGCCAAGTTTACCGACATCTGCCGGTAACGCGCTGGTCAATCCGCTCTCCGCCTTCAGCACGGCCAAGTCAGGCTGCTCGAACCGGAAGATTCCGCCTGCTACGTTCGCACGTCTCTGCGCCTCCGAGTGAACACCCCTCGAACTGTGAACGCCCACGCCGAATCCGGGGATTATCACCAGAAACTCCCCGTCATTTTTATATCCATCAAATTTTTATATGAAATAACATTATATTTGGCGCGGATGTTACAGAAGTTTGTTAACTCCGATTTTCGTGGACTCTTCAACAACGGAGTCTTCATGCGGTTGTTCTTCGGCCGGGTCGTTACGGACGTCGGGGATAGTTTGTATTTCATCGGGTCAATGTGGATGGTGTTGGAATTAACAGGTTCGCCGTTCTACACGGGAGTGGCCGCCGCGCTAATGCGGATACCGGACATCCTCACCGTATTCATCGGGCCGCTCGTGGATCGCTGGCGGTTGCGTCGAATCCTGTTGAGCACACAACTCATCAACGGTGTCGCCGTACTGCTCGTTCCGCTCGCAGCGCTAACGGGCCACCTCTCAGTGTGGCTAGTCCTGTTTCTCATCCCGCTGCTAAAGCTCATCAACGGATTCGTTTATCCTGCTCAGAACGCGGCGCTCCCTCGACTCGTTGAAGAGGACGAACTCACGCGGGCGAACTCGCTTTTTTCGACGTCCTTGCGAACGGTCGATATGATCGCCAACGCAATCGCTGGCGCACTTATCGCAATCATCGGCGCAGTCGCTCTCTTCGTCGTCAACTCCGTCACGTTCGCCGTTGCAGCGATTATATTTGTCGGCGTCACCGTTCCGAAGACGACCCGAAAAGACGACGTCGAAACCGAAGACGCGACGGACAATGGAGATGCAGACAAGGGTGGATATCTCGTCGAACTCAGGGAGGGGATTGACTACGTTCGTGGGTCGGCACTTCCAGCGGTGCTCTTCGGGATGATGGTAAACAACCTGGCCGCTGTCGCAGTGACCGCAATTCTGCCAGCGTTTGCCGATTCTATCGGCGGACCGGCGGTGTATGGCCTGTTGGTCGCAGCGATAGGTGCCGGGGGCCTTGTCGGGGCGGCCAGTGCGTTTCTCGTCGAAGATTTGCCGTTCGGCTGGCTAGCGGCCGTAGCACACTTCTCATCAGGAGCGTTAATCTTCGTGGCGATCGCCGTGCCCGGGGTGTGGGCTACCGCACTACTGGTATTTATCGCCACGATTCCGACCGGCATGTGCAACGTACTGTTCTTTTCGATGGTCCAGTCGACAGTCGACAATACGCTACTCGGTCGCGTCACGTCACTCGTCAGTGGTACTCTTTCGATGATGGCACCTGCTGGTGGATTGCTCGGTGGAGCCCTCGGTAGCGCGGTCGGCAGCGTGACGGCACTGTATGGAGTCAGCATCACCATTGGACTCATCGGCATCTACTATCTCCTTCATCCGCAGCTCAACGACCTCTCGCCAGTCACCGAAATTAACGAGACGCAACTTGGGTTGAAACAACCCGATTAGCCTCCAGCCGTGTCGTAGAAGAGAGTTGTAATCTCGCCCGAGGTGCGGTCCTCGTACTGCTGGCTCCGAAGACGGTCGAAATTTTCAGGAGCGAGCGTCAGACGTTCGTCGACCCGGTTGGGGTCCGGGGGAACGTTCCAAAACGACCATTTCGAGGCACCACCTCCGGACCGAAGCTACCACGGACGACAGTATCGTCGGTTGCTGCTACGATTCTTCCTCCCACTCTCGGCGAAGTAACCCGTACTGAATCTCGTCTCGATACTCGCCGTCGACGAACTCCGATTCGCGTTTCCGTCCTTCTTCGGTGAACCCGAATATTTCGGCGAGACGCTGGATTGGGACGTTGTGGTCGTAGGTTTCCATGTACACTCCGTGTGGATTGAACGTCCGGAAAACGTAATCGAGCAGCAGTTCTAGGCATTCTTTGGCGTAGCCCTGGTTGTGTTGCTCGGGCAGGAACCACCCCTGGAGTTCCGGGCGAGTCGCGTTGACGTTTACCACGTCGGCTGCGCCGATGGGCGTCACTTCGTCCGCCGAGGGATAACCGGATTCCGCGTCGTCGTGATCGAGACAGACGAGGAAGTTAGCATTGTTCTGGTTTTCGATGTGCCCTTCGAGCACTTCTTCCATCTGCTGGCGATTGCGGTGCATGGAGATGCCGAGTGGATAGCGAAGTTCCGGATTGGCGTGGGCCAGTTGGAGGAACTCGGCATCTTCACGCTCGACTGTCCGCAACGAGATTCGCTCACCGTTCTCGACGAGTTGACCTGGCATAAATCCGAACTTGTATACATTACATAAATACTTTTCTTCTACAGTAATTACTTACTAAGTTATGAATTATATTAGTATACATAATATTTAAGGTGCATGCTACCATTTGACAATCCGAGTCCCTATGAAAACGGTCAAATCGACGCTCTTGGAGCGAACGGACAAAGTCCTGTCCCGCCAGCCAAGGACGGAGGCCAACGAAACATTCGACGTAAGAGCGAACCAACCGCTTCGAGGTGGTTACGTGACCGGGATTCAGTCTCGAACCACCGATACTGTCAATCGTCGAACGGTGACAGCATGACGATTCTCGTCGAGCCAAATACCGGGTGTAACCTCGGTTGTACGTACTGTTACGAGGAACCGGATCGACAACACTCCCAGGCGGACATCGACGCGGAGTACGACATTGAGAAGATAATGGACCGTCTGGAACAGTTCAGTGAGAAGTACTCCGAGGTCCCGTCGCTGTTCGGTGGCGAGCCGCTGTTGATGCGGAACGAGCACATCGAGCGGATCTTCGAGTGGATCCATGAGGAGTACGACCTCGAGGGGACCGGCCGATACACTCGGATCCAGACCAACGGGACCCTCATCGAAGACGAACACATCGAGATGTTCGAGAAGTACAGGGTCAACGTCGGAATCTCCTGTGACGGGCCTCCCGCCCTCAACGATCTTCGCTTGGCGCGTTCCGAGGTGGACGGCGAAATGCGTGACGTCACTGAGACGATGACTGAGCGGACCCTCGACGCAATCGATCGTCTCAAGAAGACCGACGTATCCGTCGGCATTATTACCGTTCTCACCACGCAAAACGCCGGTACCGACGAGAAGCTCGAACAACTCCTCGACTGGATGGACGACCTCACACAGCACGGCATCTACGGCCACTTCAATCCTGCAATCCCCTACGAGGACATCCAGGAGGACCAGTCGCTGAGTCCCGAGCGACTCAAGGAGGTGTTCCTCCAGAGCTGGGAGTGGTTCAAGGCTGAACCCTACCACCAGTGGAGTCCGATGACCAATTACCTGAACAATCTGCTCGGCAACCACCTCAAATACTGCATAAACGACAAATGCGACCCGTTCAACGCGGCCGGTGCGAAGGTCATCAAGGGGGACGGAGGAACGAGCGGTTGCGGGAAGACGTGGGCGAGTGTCGGTGACGGGAGCGCGTTCCTGCAGGGCGATTCGATCGGCAACGAGTACAACAACACCGAAGAGCGCTACGAGATGCTCAAACAGGTCCCGGGTGCCCACACCGAGGGAGAAGAAGACCAAGGAGGGTGCAAGGGCTGTCGGTACTGGAACGTCTGTACCGGCGGCTGTCCGGCGGCGGGAATGGATTACGACTACCGGAACCGGACGAGAGATTGTGAGGCGAAGTACGCCCTCTATAACCAGATCGAAGAAGACGTGCGCGCAATGTTCCCCGGTATCAGGTTGATTACCGACGCCCCGTGGGACGCCCCCCTAGCCGACTTGACCATCACCAACGACGTCGACATCATGCCGTTCGCCGGGATGCACCACAGCCAGGCGGAAGATCCGAACGTGGTTGGCGGCTCTCACGACGCTCCCAGCGTTGAGGAGATCGCCTACCGGGAGAACGGGGAGAAATGACGTCAATCACCAGCGACCGTGCCCGAATCCGAGGTTCTAATCGTTCACCATGATGCTCGATCCCTCCCGAGACGAACCGGACGTTTCGCTTGACCTCCCAGAGGTCTCCAAACATAACTGGAAGGAACTGGAAATCCGTGATGTCTGGGACGATCCGCTCGAATCGTTCGTTGAGGGTCGACGCGAGGTCGCCCAACGAGCGCTCCTGGACGAAGACCACCCACGGAAAACCCTCCGCCGACTCGTTCCGACGGAACGGGCGTCGGACATCGTCGCGGACATGAGCGACGAGATCGACGTCGCACGAGCAGTGGACGACGACGATACGACCCTCGTATTGACGTCTCCAGATTGCCCCGCCAACCCAGAAACGCTCCTGGACGGGGACGTCAGTCCCATCGACCAAATGAAATATCGGGGCGTTCCGGACTGCTGTGCGACTGCCTACACCCAACACCGGGCGAGCGGACAGCACGATCCCATCGTAGCGATTGCCCGGAATACGCCGAGTACAGAAGAACGTGGCGGCGAGCTCGTCGTCGAAGATCCTCACCCGATTCTCAATCCGATCTGGGCCTACCAGGGATGGAGTTTCGTCGACTTCTACCCGTGTTCATTCGAGTGTAATCGCGCACGCGAGTTCGCCAGTGAAACCGGGCGGCTATTCCGGGAAATCGGAAGGGGCGAGGCCGCGGAAGCCGCCTACGAGTTTCTCACCGAACCCACCTACTGGTCCGGGTATCACGGCCTCGCCCACGTCAAGAATAGTTGGTGCATCGGCGAGTACAACACCGACGATTACTGGAAAGAAGAGGTCGTCCGATTCAACGGATACCACGACGAAGTCGGTGACGTCTCCTCGATCGACTTCAACAGCTGACCGATTGGTCACGGTCACCCCTGGACCCCATTATGGGATGCATTAATAATATAAAAAATTTATTTAATATAAGGATTTATTAGAAAGGAATCCATATCGTGAGACGGCATGTCAATGCTACAAGACAGCGCCTTCGACGAGACGTACAGTGAAGAGACCGACTTTGAGCCCATGGAAGCGCAATACACTAACATCGAAGACGAACCGAAGTAGTCGGAATCCGCTGGATTCCGTTCATAAGTTACCAAATTTTTGTATTAGGTTCTGGAGTAAACTCCTGGCCCATTGTATCAAATTATAGTTATTAATGATAACTAAAAGAAAATGGTGGTGAAAACACAGTCAGTAGGGAATGGAAAGAATCGGGCGTGTTTAGAGGGTCGAGATTATGGGGTCTAGCGGCTAAGCGATACTTCGATATTTTTAACGGCAGCTTTGAGGGCGAGCTCACGGAACTGGCAGAACCAGGCTCGCACTCAGAGCGTGTCGCCGAATCGGTGTTTCACCGAACGAAGAACTGACTGAACGACGGACCTGCGGTGATAGGTTTCGTCCTCAAGTTCTCCTCTATCGCTCCCCCGACGCTCATCCACTACGGTGAACACGAGAAGTCGATAATCAGCCGCCACGCTCCGACGCTAGCTGGCCAAATCCCCAACTTGACCCTGCAGGAAGTCCCAAATGCTGGCCATGCTTCGCCGTGGGATAACCCCGAATTCTTCAACGACGTCCCTCCCAAACCCTCGGAGTAGCGCCTCCGCAGAGTGTGCAACAATTCCGTTAGACGACGGCCACCACGTTTTCGGGTACCCGGGCGAAAACGCAGAGATAATGGGCCTGATGCACAAGCTCCGGCGGCTACTCGGACTCGTCGAGGGTCACGAGGACAAGATAGCGAAGCAGGTCAGCAAGCGAACCAGCGTAAGCGAAGAGAAGGCCAAACGAGGAATCGAGAAGGTCCAAGAGAGGGTCGGCGAAGACTCGAACAACGACGTCGGAGACCCAAACCGTAGCTGACGACAGCCAGACCGAATCCCACAGATAGGCCGAGTGTATCAGTCGTTGAGGACCCCGTGAGGCCGACCGATTCGAAACGACCGGCCAGTGGTCCCACCTGAAGGGATTATGCCGCTGGACCACCGAGGACCCGTATGCAGTGGCGCGAGCAGCCAACGAGAATATCCGCGAGCGAAGGTGTGAGGACTCGGACCCGAATTCCGAAGGGGGACGCGGCGTGACCGACGACCAGCTCCCGGCCGAACACCTCTCGCCGCTCGCCGCGCTCGTCGACGAGGTACTCGCGGGCGTCGGCTACGAGATGGCGGCCGCCACCGACGCCATCGACGACGCCGTCCCCGGCTACGGCGGTCTCTTCGACCCCGCGACTTCCTCGGACGAGTTGCGAAGCGCGCTCGAAGACCTGCTGGCGTCGGGGGTCACCCGGCCACCCGTCGCCGAGTCGACGAGCGACACGTTCGTCCTCTACGTGGACGGTAGCTCGCGGGGCAATCCCGGTCCCGCAGGTGCGGGCGCAGTCATCATGGACGCGACGGAGGACGAACTCGCCCGTCTCGGCCGTCCCGTCGGCTCCCGGACGGGCAACAACACCGCCGAGTACGTCGCCCTCCAACTCGGACTCTCCGAACTGCTGGCTCGCTACGAGCCACGTCGACTGGAGGTGCGCATCGATTCGATGACGGTCATCCGAGACGTCTGGGGCGGTAACGACCCGACAGAGCCGGGCGTCGAAGCCTATAGCGAAGCCGTCACGACCGCATTGGCGAACATTCCCGAACACGAGTACACGCATCTAGCCGACAGCGACCCGAACCCTGCCGACGCACTGGCGACTGTGGGAGCCGATATCGCGGCCTTCGGACCCGGATAGGAGTGATACGTTTGTCTGTCATGTTGGTGTCCGTGCGGTCGTTCTACTCGTGTCCAGTGGAATGGCATGTAGGCCTCGACCGGGCGGACGCCGCCCCGACGCCATCACCATCGGGATTCCGGTCGGAGGACTCTACTAGTAGACCCCGAATATCCACCCCGTCGGTTTAGATTCAATGATTAGGAATTAATTATTCTCTGTTTTCTCTATTTTAATTGTAAATCTCCATGAGTTTGGGTTGTCTTTGTTCTTCCCGAAATGGTACTTCCCTGTAGGGAAGCATTCACCTTTCTCGGTATCTTCCCAAACCTCGTAATCCAACTGAACTGATTCACTTGGCGAAATTTTCATAACCTCTTCATCAAGTTGTCTCACAAATCCATCCTTACCGGGTCTCCAACAGGAGTTTGACGTCCGTTTAATGTTATACCCCTTGCGCGGAACAAGAGCGATACCGGTGGATGTCCGACCGGCATTGGATTCGACAAAGCTTAACAACGGCGCTGGAGAATTAGTTTCTCGGTCAAGTTTTAGTTCAATTGGTTTGGAAGTTGGATTAGAAAACCGCAACTGGATGATGGCAGTTTGTTTTGTCGTGATAACTGAACGTGGTATCTGCACATCTAAATCAACACCTTTGGTCTTTTTATCAACGAACGATACCTTTCCGAGTTGCTTTTTCTTTTGCCTGGTCTGAGCAAGTGGACTTGCACACCCTGTAATCGCCCCCATGCTACTTGTAACGAGTGCCAAGTACCTCCGACGGTTCATACATCCTCATACGAGATAAGAGAAAAAGGCCTTGTGGTGAGTAAAAAACACAGCATTTTAAATTATTATTTCCTAAACATTCTTTAACCAAACACTAGAGGACTTCGCCCCCGATATGTTAAGGTAATTCTGGCAATCAATTTATTTATAAGGACAAATCTCTCTCCATTTTGAATTCACCATGTCCCATGAGGCTAATTTAGTATAATTGCTAGAGAAAATAATTTAATCCAATATTGAAAATTGCGTATTGATGTCAGAGAAACCAGCTGACAGCCGAGTTAACAGGCGTACCGTTTTGCAGGGTGTCGGTTCCGCAGTTGGAGTCGCATCCCTCTCAAATGTAGTCGGCGCGGCTGAACGAAAGCGCCGAATCGTAACGGGGCGCGGCGGACTAAAACAGGAGCCTGTAGAGAAAAAGAAAGTGCCTGTCCAATGGCATGAACACGAGAAGGCTCTACGTCAGGTCTACAATCAGTTGTTCGGAGCTTTGCAACACATTCGAAATAACAGTCAGTTCGGTGACCACCTCATCGCGATGTACCAAGATGGGTCTTCACGTAGCATTGGAGGATATACCGCAACTCAGCCAGTAATAGAAATTGCGGAAGAGGCTCCCTCTGGGTTGGAAGAACAACTTCCGAGTGTTCTCGAAGACGTTGGTGTTTCAGTTTCGAATGACCTCCTACTCAATGAGATTCAGTACGAACGAATCAACCATAACAAAACCCTCCTGTGTGGCGGTGCGGAAACTACAATAGAGCCATATCCCGGTGGAATCGTCATCTGGGAGAAGAACCAATCTACCCACCAAGGGACAGCAGGATACCGGATGCATGATGGCAATAAGGAGTACATGCTGACCGCGAACCATGTGTTCGTGGACAACTGTACTACTAAAGCGACTGGAGAGGTCGCGGCTGCCGCGAACAATGCCACGATTGGAACGTTCGAAGATGCACACGCTCTCCACGACTGGTGCTTAGTACCTGCGAACAATCAGGGAATCACGGACATTGCCAACGAAATTTACTGGGACGGATACAGCTACACTCTTACCGGGTACAAGACCCGTGATGGAATCGCTTCGATGGTGGATAAAACCGGCGAAGCATACAAATCTGGAGACGGAACTGGATATCGAACAGGGACGATTAGAGGATACAATGAGGGCGGATTTACCGGCTGTCCCCGATTCGATACTGACGGCGTAAAAACCGAAGTGGACATTGCACCAGGGGACTCAGGCGGCCCAATCTTCGCCCTCACAGGATGTAGCTACGGTAGCTGTGAAGCGTTGGCCATCAACAACATGAGCATCGCTAAAGGGAGCTACAACGGGACTGCCTGCGACGGTGACTCTACCCAACCGAAGACCGTTGGCTGGCCTGCTTACAAAATCGTTAACAATAACCCCTACACGGTCGGATAGTATTCCAGTTTCTGTTTTCTTCCGCTTTACATAACAAATATTCCTACCGGAGGCTATCGACCGCGCAGAAGGGTATGCTGACTTCCGGGACCATGTGGACCGGTTTCTTAATCGAAAAGAAGAGGCGGTACGGCTTGCTACCCGGACTAGAAGACCTTGTACCGGACTTTCAGTTGGTGGAAGACGACTACCCGATTATCGGCGAACTAAAAAAAACCGAACGAGTTCCAAGATTCTCGACTCGACTGCGAGACGTATCTCTCAAAGATTGAGGTTCCCGCTGCGGGTATCGCGACCGACGGGTTCACGTGGGCGCTGTTACTCACCGAAGGCAACGGAAATGTGACTCGAAAGCGGACTGCTCGAATCGGGAAACCCGTGCATCAACTGGGCATGGAGTGCCTGTACGAACGCGGTGCCCGACGCGAACGTCGGCCGCTCCGGAAACGGGTTTACCGACTCGTAGAGTCCTTCGAGAGACAGTCGGTCGAGGAGACGATGGAGAACTATCTCGACTAAACCAGTCATCTCTGACTACTGGCCACGAACTGCGCTGCCATCGTCTTCGTCCAACCTCAGTGATTTAAGACCACGGCGTGACCACTCCGAAGTAGCATGGCCGACCCGGACGAGGATCCGTTTTGGTATC
Source organism: Halorussus sp. MSC15.2 (assembly GCF_010747475.1). Taxonomy (NCBI): domain Archaea; kingdom Methanobacteriati; phylum Methanobacteriota; class Halobacteria; order Halobacteriales; family Haladaptataceae; genus Halorussus; species Halorussus sp. MSC15.2. The sequence goes on from NZ_VSLZ01000006.1 coordinate 201,143, forward strand.
CGACCGTCGAGGACATCCTCACTATCCACGACGATATCATCGAGGAGGACGAGGATAGCGAACCGGGGGTCCGGGACCCGGACCAGATTCGGTACGCCATAGACCACATCCAACACGGTCACTTCGGAGTGGGTCCGGAGACGATCCACGAGAAGTCGTTCCACCTCATGCGTCTACTCGCCGCGAACCACTGGTTCGTGGATGGAAACAAGCGGACCGCGTTGAACACAGTCGAAATGTTCTATCTTTTCAACGGGTACGAATTGCACACTGGGGAAGACTTCAGGTCTATGGTCAAGTTATTCTCTGTTCGAGAGGACATCTTTGATGAGACGGTAGCTGTTGAGCACTTCAGTAACCGCGCTGAAGAAGACGGTGTCGACTGGGAGGAAGTGACTACTGATCAATTCCTTGCAGCAGTTCTCATATCTGGGTTTATGGAGTCTTTTGAGGAGAATCCAGAAGACTTCGAGGTATACGCTGGTGGAGACGAAGATAGCGTAGAAGACGATGATCACCATAATGGTTAACACAGCCGAAACCTGATTTGTAGTAAGAAGATGGCAACAAAGGACTCGGAGAGTTCTCCAACAAATCTGATGGAGAAAGTACTCGATACGGTTCGAGAAGAGTACATCGAGGAACATGGAGAAGAACCTTCAGAAGAGTTTCTCCAAAACGCGAGGAAGAAAATCCTCCGAGAACGAGCCAAGAAGAGCCGTGACGACCACCGCGAAATCTACGACGCACTCGCCGACGAGTAATCAGTCCGCAACAGCGAACTGCTCAGCTTCTACCTTCTCGGTCTCCCACTTCCCCTGTTCGACCTGAGTCACTCGTAACTGCTGTCCGTCGATGACGCTCCCATCCTCCTTGAGCAACCCCTCGGCTTTGAGCTCGTTCTTCGGCAGGATTCCCCCGCCACTCGTCTCGCCGATGGTACAATGTGAGCACCTTTACCAGTTGTTGCAAATACGATTTCTTTATTCAGTCCGCGGCGTGATTTTTTCGTGCCGATTCTCCCGTCACACATGAGTTATCTCACCCGGTGACCTTCGTCTTTTCCTCTAAGTTCTGACACTGATTCGAGCGGGGTTCGACGGGCTTCACTCGCAGTTCACCGAAACCGTACTTCGAGTGACTGCCGACTCGGAGGATGCCGCTCTTCGCGGTCTCCACCGGACGGTCGCCCTCGTAGGCGACCACCTGCCCGTGGTCCACCGTCTGGAGCTTGTACACCTCGCGTTGCTCCAGCACCTTCTCCTCGCGTTCGCGGAGATCGCGGCGATCCTCCTTCCACCACCACGGAACGTCCTGGTCGTGAGCGTTCGGGTACTCCGACTCCAGCACGAACGGCGTCACGAGTTCGAGGATGAACGCCTCGCGGTCTTCGAGACGCGAGTAGTCCAGCGCCTCCAGGTCTACGACCTGCGTGTCCTTCAGCCGCGTGATGCCGTAGCCGTAGTTGCGCTTCCCGCCGAACTGGAGGCCATCCAGGGCGCTCTCATCGAGCGGGAGGACGTCGTCCCGGTCGGCGTGAAGGTATGCGTTGATGTACCAATTCGTCGTCTGCTGTTGCTTCCGCGCGTCGTCGGGCTTCCCCATGATGGTCTCGTGGGACAGCGCCGGGTGGCCGCTCTGCACGCGGATGTCGTGGGTGTTCAGTGCGTCTCGCGGCCGGGAGTCGAGAAGCCACGAGTGCGACGCCTGCCGCATCAGGAACAGGTCGTCGTAGCTCTCCACGTCCGGGAGGCCGCTTCCGAGGTACGGCCGGATGCCGCTCTGCGAGTGCTCCTCCGGGAACGTCCCGAACTGGCCGGGCACGAAGACGCCGTGACTCGCGTTCAGGTGGCGGTGGACGTCGTGCGGGAGTTGCTGACCGAGCGCGTGCATGATGGCGTTCCCCGAGACGTAGTACGGGTGGCCGATGTAGTCCATCTCCAGCTCCCACTGGACTTGCTGGATGCGCGTCATCGGTCAAACGCCTCCCGGAAGTCCTCGATGTACTGGAGCGCGGTAGACCACGCGCCGATCCGGCGGAGGTTCGCGTCGAGCACCATGTCGTACTTGTCGTGAGCGGCATCGAGCGGGTGCGCGGTCAGCCGGTTCCACGTCGAAGCCCACGACCGCCACGGACGACTCCCGAGACGGGACGACGGCCGGCCGTCGGCGCTCTCGTCGATTCGGAGCGCGAAGTTCTCGCCTGCGTAGACCGTCCGATGGGGCACGATCTCCCCGGCGTGGTCCACCACCAAGAGGAGATCGGCGAACTCGTGGCCGTCGCGGTAGTTGTCGAGTAGCGCCGCCACGAGCAGGGTGTGGTACTTCAGGCTCGTGTACGGGTAGTAGACGATCTCGTTGAACGCCGAGGCGACGTCGCTCTTCAGCCACGCCCGATGCATGGCCTCTGGGTCGTTCTCTGTCAGGAGGTCATGCACGGCGCTCTCCACGCCGTTCCGCGTGTACTCCTCCGGGTCGTACCGACTCTCACCCTCGATGAGCGACAGCCGGTAGAGCGTCTCGTGGTTCTCCATCGTCCGCTCAGGCTTCCCGTTGGGGCGCGAGAGTGCCGACGCATCGCCGTCCGCGCCGTGGGGAACCGTCTGGTTCACGGGAACCCCGGCGAACGTCTCCGGCGCGTAGTCGTGCGGCTGACCGTTCATCTTGTGGGCGTCGTGGCGGTACGCGACGGCCATCTCGCTCTCGCCACCATCACCGGTCTGGAAGTCGCTGAGGCTGGCGTTCTCGGCCATCTACGGTCCCTCCTCGATGCGCTCTTCCAGCGCCTCCACGAACGCCGGGCGGTACTCCTCGGTCCACTGGTCGTCCTTTTCGTCCATCTTGTTCGTGTTGCCCTTCCCGCGGTCGAAGACGCGCTTCAACTCGCGCTCGTTGTAGAGTGGGTTAATGAGGTGGCAATCGACAATCCCCGCGCCGAAGTTCCGAGCGCCACCGAGCTGGTGCATGAAGTCGGTCTTGTGAGCATCGAGGAAGTCGATGCCCTCGGCCAGAAGGCCGACGAACTCCGGTTTCACCTCCCGGAAGGAGAGATGCCAGCAGCCGTCGAGATTGGCGACGGCATCCACTTCGGCGTTTCGCAGTGGCTCCCGATTGTCGTCGGCGTTTCGGGAGACGATGTTCCGGTTAAGCCTGCGGTAGTGCCCTTCGGCCTGCCCGCGCGTGTAGTCCACGCTGGAGCGGACAGGGTTGAACTTAATCGGGCGACGCATCACCTTCCCAGGGACGCCACCGAATCCGCCGAAGAGATCGAAGACCACACAGCCGTCGTCTTCCTTCGGATCGTCGGTACACGCGCCCTTCTCGTGGTAGCCGTCATTGAGGTCGCGCTCGTAGACGTCTTCCTTCATGAAGTTCGCGTTGGCCTCGCCGGGGTGGCAGGCGGTGCCGTCGTACTCGTGGACGACTTCCTCCATCCCGTGTCGAAGCCAGCCCGAGAGCGGGAAGGCGGGGATGATGCCGCCGATCTGATTCTGCGGGTCGTCGTCCTCGTAATTGCCGTTTGAGGCGTGATGGCGGTCGGTCATGATGCTGTCCCCGACCACCAGCAGGTCGGTCTGTATCCGTACGAAAACGTCCTTCTCGATGGCTTCAATCATTGTCTCAGGGGTGTTAGCAATTGTTTAGGGCCAATTCGAGTACGTCGAGACTGCCGTAGGTGACACCGCCGACTTGGTACTCGTGGAAGGTCTCACCGTACTCAGTACGGACGACTCGGGCCGTCACACGGGTACTGTCAGTTCTCATCGCCAAGCAGCCCCTGGCGGTCGAGTTCATTCAGCCGTGACACCGAGACGTCCAGGTAGTCGGCGAACGCATCGTACGGAACGTGATTCAGTGCATCGTGGTAGGGTTCAATGTCGTCAACCAGCAGACTCAGGTCTTCTTCGACCAGCGTCTGAATCCCTGTTAGCGCCTTGCGAATCTCTTTGATGTCCTCTGCCGTCACTTCCTCACCGTCTCGGAGTTTCCCGGCGAGTCGGTGGGTTGCAACTTCGAGATCGTCAAGTTGGTTGAGCGTGTGGATCCACACTATCTTCCGACCAAGTGGCTCCCACTCCTCGGCGCTCATGCGTAGTCCTCCGAGAAGTCCTTCCGGCCGGGGATGTAGCAGTTGGCGCACGGGAAGCCGTCGTCGAGTTTCACGCACTTGTCACAGTCGTCTTGCTTGTCGAGCGATTCTACGGTCGTGCCAGAGGGTTCAAGTCCGGCAAAGGCTAATATCTTCATGCTTCGTCGAGTTGGCGAAGCGCGGTCGGACGTGCTCCTACACGTTCCGGCCTACTTCTGACCGGTTTCCCGCACTTCTCACTAGTTACATGATTGTGAAGTTACTTAATACTTAGCATCAAAGCAAACTATTAGCGTTAGTGCAAAGTTAAATAGCAATAGTGCTAACGTAGAAGTGGATGGAACCACCTCCAGTTAGCGTGGGAAAATACCGCGCAATAATGACTACGACGGACCGAGAGAGAATCAGTGAAGAAGCTGATGTCTCTGATGAAAAGAGATACCAAGCGATTCATCGGGTTCGCAGTCGAATCGAAGAACTAGAAACTGATGTAGAGGTCCTTAGACAACATCACCCAGAGTTGCTAGAAGAACTGCGCAAGGCAGTCTGTAAGGACATATGATGTAATTCATGAAGAAATCGGGTTTTCACAAAGAACTATCTCGACAGCGGGTTCTACAATGAGGACTCGGCGCGTGCGCTCGGTGAATTCGACAGCCTCGGCTGGGTGATGCAGGCGAAACAGAGCGCAGACAAGATAGACGAGATGATGGACCACGCTATCGAGAACGAGCAGGACTGGCAGGCCACGAAGTGGGGCGTGAGCGACGTCCCGGAGCGTCACAACCTCTGGGTGATGGAGTCCGAGAAGAAGTCGAAACTGTACAAAGAGGAGCCTGATGACCCGAAGGACAGGTGGATCGCTTTCTACACGAATCTCGACTGGGTGGCTGACGCCCCCGACGAGGAGATTGACCTAGAGAGCCTCACCGAAGAGCAGCAGGAGATGCCGCTGACACCGTTGGAACTGGCCGATGACTTCCGCGCGAGATGGGGGATAGAGACCAGCTACCGGAAGTTGAAGGAGGATTTTCTGGCGAAGTCACGCTCGACGCGGTACTACATCCGGGTACAGGTATTCTATTTCGCCGTCCTCTGGTACAATATGTGGCTGGCCGCGAACGTGAAGCGCGCCGATGAACTGGGGATTGATCTCGGTGATGACGATGAGGACTATCCGTTCCGCGGTCCCGAGGTGATGCGCGCTATCGAGGAAGATCCCGCCGATTTGCAAATTGGGGAGAAGGACGACCTGTCGGTGGTCAAAGACAAGTTAAAAGCGTTTGATCCTTGGTCAGAGTTCCGCTGAAGTAGGGCCATTTTAGACTCCCGCCGAATACTATAAAATAGCGTAAATATAAGATAACGGCTACAACAGCCCGTGTTGAATAGAAGGCCAGAATATGGCATGCAACCTGACTCGAATTCAATTAGATATTCTAGCTGAATGGAGGTTTCAGTGCAAGATACCGATGTGTTTCGGTACCAACCGTATCATTTCAGGTGTGTGCTCCGCTATAACACGACGAGCACAATTCCGACGCTTGCGCTACCGAGTAGTATCACAATAATCACTTGAGCAATCTGTTTCGCACCAGCTATCGACGTTACTACAACGTATACAGATAACTGTACCACAGTCGCTATGACGATTCCAATGCGGGTAGTGCCTGCTGAAAGAGACAAGTCAACGGAATTGACGAAGGCAAGAACGACCGCGACAAGGCCACCAATCGCTAACGCTGATCGAATCCGAAACGGAGTATTCAATTCGTTCGTTGGTGGTTCACGATTTCGAGTACGAAACCAGAGACTCCCTGTTACGAGGAATCCTACCCCGGCCATCGCCACAAATGGAATCACGAGTGACTGGGCAAATGCAGGGCTGACGATGGCCACGACGATGAAGTTACGCAAGAACAGCATCGTCGATGCGATCGCAGCTGCGACCGTGTAGGCAAGACCGAACTCCGGATGACGCCGGTACTGTTCAGTGAGTGATGTGATTGTCATTCCGGGGGACACGGCACCCCCAAGTGCTCCGGTGACCCCGATTGCAGTCCCCGGATCGACTACCTTGGATAGGAGGTATCCAAGAAAACTCAGTCCTGCGACGAACACCACGACTAACCAGACCTGTCGCGGGTTCACTCCGAGCAGTACATTGAGGCGCTCGTCGGGTAAAACCAGCAAGACGAGGAACAGAGCAAGAAATTCAACTGTCGCTCTGAGGTCTTCCGTATCGATTCGATCTCTCATCTCGCTCCAGCGAGTGCTCATCGCTTACTCTCAGAGTCAGAATCTCCCGTCGATTGGTCCGTTCGGTCAAGTAACTCGACGGTTCCGCGCTCGCCATCGATTCGAATTCGCTCGCCCGTTCGGATTTCGTTGGTTGCGTTCGCCACCGACACGACGGCCGGAATACCGTACTCACGTGCGACCAGTGCGCCGTGTGTCATCCGGCCACCAACCTCCATCACTAACCCAGCCGCATCCTGGAACAACGGTGTCCATCCAACGTCCGTGGACGGGGCAACGAGAATCTCACCCTTTGAAATCGACTGTTCAGACGGATCGTGCATCACCTTGGCAACTCCTTCGACCACACCGGACGAGACCGGCGTTCCAGTGAGCACGTGTTCTGAGGGAGATCCATCTCTCTTGCCTGTCGGTGTTTCTCCCTCGCTCGTGAGAATAGGTGGTGCACTCAGCGACGCATATCGCTGGTGAGTATCACGTCGTTCGGAGATGTCCACATTAAAAGATGACTCACCATCTAGTGCATTCAACAATTCCCGTTTCCGGAGGAACCAGACGTCCTCTTGGTGTTCCAAAACACCGGCCCGAGCGAGTTCGGTTCCTGTATCGGAGACGACGTCGTGTACGGCCGCGAGAAATCGCGCAGCTCCGTGTTTATGGTGTTCCCGGAGCTGAATTCCGCCTCGGTACACTTGGATCAACTGCCCCACAATCGGCCGTTTCACGGGGCCCAAGAGTCCTCGACTAGCGCGATTCTCAAGTGTCTCGGCGGCTTCACCTGCGTCCTGTTTCAGTTGAGCCAAGTGTTCGCGGTGTTCTCCATGATCACCACTCCGAAGATTACTTTGAATCGTCTGAAAGAGCATTGAGGGATCATCTCGCCAACGTGATCGGCTCAGGTCTATCTCGTTACTCGCCCGGAAGCCAAAGTCGTCAAGGAACGTCTCGAATGCCGCCACGAATTCGGTTCCGCCATCGACATCTTCGATCTCTGAGAGAGAGGATTCGTCTCGAATCGCCGCTTCGACGTCCGGATGTTCCCTAGCAATATCTGCGAGGTCGCCGAGCCGCTGATTGATTTCGGTGGCGATCTCCTCGTCGAATCCCCGGCTGAGTGCTGTGAGTTCGTCGTCTGCGTCTGGGTACAGCCGTTCTAGTACATTGCCCGCCATAACGCCAGCCAAAAGATACGGCATCGACTTGCTTCCTACCGAAGCGACCAGCGTACCGAGCTCGGTTTCCTCGAACCCCACTCGAATCTGCTCGCTGCGAGACTCGGGATGCGTGACACGGGCTGCCATCGTTTTTCCCGCACGTTCGATACGAGCACGGACGTGTCCGGCGTCGGGTGGCCCCAGAAGGAACGGCTTGAGGAGACGGGCCAAAAGGTCCGGTGCATTTGAGACAACGAGCGGGAGGAGGCGTCGGCTCACGCGACCGAGCTTTCGGAGCCGGTTCGTGAGCGTGTCTTGAGAGAGTGTATCTTCGTGTCGGTCGAGGATATCTTCGAGTGCACGCGTTGCGGGTTCGCTCATCGAGTCGAGGACGCGAAGAGCGATCTTTCGTGTTACTTCCCCTCGTAGAAGAGGGGTGAGGTCCACATACACTCGGTGTCCGGCTTCGACTGCGAACGACTGCTCAGATTCGGCGGACTGGAACCGAGCAACTGATCTGTTTACCGTTTCCTGCATCCAATCGACGACCAGTGGTGGGAGTGCCTCGGCCATCGCTTGCTGGTGACCGATGCTGAAGTAGATGTGCAGCTGGTCATCGGCCGGCACTGGTGATGGGAGCGGATACAAAGAGGTGATTGGACGTGACTGGAGCAGCATGAACTCGCCATCGACGAGTGCCCATTCGATGTCCTGTGGGCTGCCGAGTAGTTCTTCGACATCCTCCCCGAGCTCTACGAGTTCCCGTAGTTGGGCATCGGTCAACGCCCGGCTCTCACGGCGCGCAGTAGATACCTCTTCCAGTGATGGCTCATCTTGGCCGTCCTTCCCCGAGCGGAGCGCAAGGTGCTTTTCGCCGACTTCGTATTCGAGAACTTCTCCAGTTCGGCGGTCAACACGTGCGTTGTCTGGGGATACGTCTCCGGCGACCACCGTATCGCCAAGACCATAGTTAGCGTCAATCGATGCGATGTGGCGATTACCTGACACAGAATCGGCGGTGAAGAGCACTCCGGCAATCTCTGGTTTGACCATCGTCTGCACGACTACCGCCATCGCTACCTCCGAGTGCGAGACGTCGTTTCGAAGCCGGTACGACATTGCCCGTTCCGTGAAGAGGCTCGCTATGCACTCCTGAACGTATTCGAGAACATTTTCCTGGTCGATTCCGAGGAACGTCTCGTGCATTCCGGCGAATGACGCGGTCGGCAAATCTTCGGCCGTCGCACTCGACCGAACGGCGTAGGAATCGGCATCGAGCGTGTCGAGTGCGTTCGAGATAGCCCGTTGGATGTGTTCGGGGATCTCCGTCTCCCGGATCTTCGTTTTGAGTTCCTCGCTCTTCGTAGCGATTTCGTCCGCACTCCCTGGGTCGAGTCCCTCTAACGATTCGATCTCTGCCCGGATGTCGGGCTCGTCGACGAGAACTTGATAGGCGGCAGTCGTCACACATGCTCCAGCGGGGACTGGCATGCCCGCTTCGACTAAGCGAGCGAGATTTGCACCCTTACCGCCAGTGAGTTCGAGGTTTGTCGCGTCTTCTTCATCCAGCGAGATGACGAATCGCCGATCGCGTACCTCTGATAGTTCGGTCTCCGGCATCTAATTGTCCCTCCTGATTACGCGGTACTGATCTGTAACGGGGTGAAGTTCCATAATACGCTATTGCCTAGCTGAGGAGTTAGACTGGTGCCTAGTACTAATGGCTGTTTATAAGTAGAATCGGAGGGTGATGCTGTTCGAGGATCTCATGGCCGTAATCAGAGTTCGAGGGCACCGAAGATTCTCGCTTCGATTTTCTGGAGGTGTTCGCTTACTGTCGGTACTGCGAGTTCGAGTTGTTCGGCGATGTCTCGGTGAGTCGCGCGCCGAGGAACGTCGTAGTACCCACTGGCGAGTGCGACCTCCAGTATTTCGCGCTGACGGTCGGTCAGCAAGTCTGTCATCGATTTTGGATCCTCGATGTACGGACCGATTCGTTCGACCGATATCTCGATCTCTGCTGGAATTTCGTCCAGTATTCCCGTGATTTCGCTGTTGGTTTCGCCGACTATGGTGAGCTTGAGCTGCCCCTCTTCTGTCGCCTCGATCGGGAGGTCGAAGAACACGCCATGCTCTCGACGGAGTTCGAGTATCCGCCTGATGGATGGCGGCGGTCGAGCGTGTACAAACACGAGTCCGACGTTCGCATCCTGTTCGGAGATACTGAACCCGAGGACGTCCTGTTCAGCCGAGAGAATTTCGCGTGCGTGCGTTAGATCGCCTCGAATCCGGCCGAGGAGAACAAACGTCCCATCTTCGAGGAGGGTGAGATTGAAGATTCGCTCCCGTTGCACTCTCGATTCACTGGTAAACAGATGGTCCACAGGATGATTCGTCGGGGGCGAAACGAGGACTGTCACCGATTTCATCAGAGTACCACCTGGCTCAGCGGTTTACTGAATGGGTAGCCTCTCACTCTCATACTCTGCATTTATACTACCATTGAAGCTAGGCGATTGCTTAACCTTCACTATCACATTAGGAGTTCAGCTTTCAAGTGATGGGCCTACTGGGACTACTTCCGATTTCGCGCATTTTCGTCGTAGTATTTTACAAGGATGTGGAGATACACAAGTTTGCAGGTGAGCGCAACTCCTCCGCCGAGGGCCGTCACCCGGGGGTTGCGCTTATAAGCCCCGTACAGTCCGTAAAAATATGCCACAGCATTCAACACGTTGAGAGCGCCAGGGAGACTGGCCTCAAACACCTCGTGTCCGTCCTCTAACCATAGTTGCTCACCGAGAACGCTTCGACTAATCCATGCATCCTTTGTTTCCGGTTCGGGGAAGAGCACCGGATTGATGACTACATAGAGAAGGGTCAAGCCAACCATCCGCCAATCCCGACGATACAGCCCAAGGAGGAGTACTGGCCCCATTGGAAGCCGCGTATAGCCACTCCACGGATTCGTGTGCCGTGCCCAGAAGTCCTCACCAAGGACATTCGTGATAGCCATAAGGTCACTTACGCGAAAGCCTCCTATCAATTTGATGTATACACTCTATTTCAGTAGCGAATGTCAATACCATCAGTAATATTACAATAGTCTGCGCAGTATTATTTCGCCCATATTGGAGAGGAATTAGTGAGTTAGAATTCTACCCCAATTCTGAATAAATAATCCGTATTTGCAACAACTGTTATGGAGCGAGGATTCCGACGATTCCGTGGTTGGTGTCTGCGCCGACGGCTCGTTCGCCTACGTGACGTACCGGACAGCGGTTGAGCCAGGAATCCTTGGTCTGGACCTCCAATCCGGCGACACTGAATGGACGCTGAACGGCCCAAGTGCGTTCGACACGCCGCCCGCCATCTCCGACGGCCTGCTGTACGCGGTTGCGGACGGCTCGGAACTGGTGTGTGTGAGCGCAGCCGACGGAACGGTCGAGTGGCGGCGCTCGCTCCCCGAGAAGGGGTACGCCCGGCCCGCGATTGCGGGCGAGTTGGTCGCGGTGAATGCCGGCCAAGGCGAGCAAGCGCGTGTCTTCGATGCCGGGACCGGGGACGAACTGACAACCGTCAAGACTGGCGAGAGTTACACCCAGCCAGTCTTCACCGAAGACGCACTGATGGTGGCTGGACGCGATGCAGGACTGGTGGTCGTTGAGCGGTCGTCGCTAGAGGTCTCCGCGCGCCACTCGTCGGTCGGCCACGTGGACTCACAAATCTCGGTCGGAACCGACGAAGCGTTCTACGTCCCTGCACCGAGTGGCGGCCTGCATCACGTCGCGTTCGAAGGGCGATAATCCGGCATTCGTCGGGCAAAACGACTCGTTCTCCCTTTCCGGTGCCCGCTTCGGACTCGCTGATTCGTTTGTGAGAGCGCCTCGGTTGCCTGATTGGCGCTGGCATTCGTATGAAACTCTTCTGAATACGTTTTCTAACGTCTCTCAGACTGTCGATGACATTGGCGTCAAGAACGACCGGGAGGCCGCGTTTAACTTCAGCAACTGACAGAACCACCGTTCCTTCCTGCGCCGACGTTTCTTTGCAGAAATCCCCTGCAAGTCGAGTGCACCACGCCCGAGAAGACTAATCAACTAGCAGATGGCTGAATTGAGCGAAAGGCAGCCGGACACTTCTCGGAGCTGAGTCACTACGAGCTACGGTGAAAGAAAGGCACGCATCAGTTTCATCCTCCGAGGTTGAGGAGTTCCGAACCATCTTAATTCGCGCATGACTCGTCTGAACTGAGAGAGAGGGTATACCACTCCCCGTCGTAGTCGACGTACCACGTGTAGTGGGCTTCAGGAAAGGCTGTCTCCGGAAGTCGCTCCAGGAGCCGGTGCCATGCACGGGAAGGAGACTGGGTTGTTTCGTGATAGCCGTCGGTCACCGCCGCGTCCAGAATGGCTTGCTCTGCAGATGTGGGGGACTCAATTCGGATGATGTGTCGGTCGGCAATCAACCGACGAAATGACTCGGCACTCTCTGCCACCCGTTCAGCCGTGTACTCGTGTACGAGCTTCTCCATCGTGGCTGTTCGGTGGGCCGTCACCTCGTAGGTCCTCCCTTCCCAACGAACCCACAACTCGCTCTCGTCCACGAACGTTGATTCAGCGGTCCCGTCTGGATATGGAACTGGAGACGCGGAAAAATCGAGTATCGTCTCCGGATGGACTTGGGGTTTGTAGAGACCGCCGTAGACGGTGGACCGCAATGCTAATTGGTCTGATTCGGGGAGGTCTGGGAACGATAGCACTGTCGCGTTCGGTGATGGCGTTTGGCTGGGATTCCACGTGACGCTGAGTACGAGTGCCGGTAGTTCAGCGGTGTAGCTGTTGGCAAGTTCGACGTAGTAATACGAGTCCTCGAACTCTACGTACGAGGCCCGTTTGAGTGGGCGAGGCCCGTAGGAAGCAGTCGTACTCCCATGGCGACTTGCTCGGTGAGCGAGTGTCCGCTGAAATCGGTTGTACGCGGGCGGAAGGTCCGTCACGGGGTCAAAGGGTTCGGCGACGGCTTCGTACTCACAGAGGTCCTGTTCATCCCTCGAACCTCCGAATGGAAGTGAACTACAGCCCGCACCCAAGAACGCGAGACCGGATGCAACGAGTGTTCGTCGTGAATACATAGTTTACAGGCAGGTGTACGCGCCGGGCGCTCCGTAGGACGTTACTTCGGTTTTGAAGCCGTAGAGGAGTCCGTTGTCACAGGAGACACTCTTCCAAATTTTGACGTGGTCGTCAGTGTAGACGACGATTACGAAAACGGTCTGGCCGTACGGCTCGGCCATCGTCCAAGTGCGTGTCGTACTGGGGTCCAACGTGTACCGTCCGTAGAGTTGGACCTCACTAGGAAACGAAAGGGACGTAACCGTGTGATAGTCGCCGGGATGACTGGAACTGATACCAGCAGTCCCCTCGGTGGTGTTGTAGTCACCACCAGTACTGCGTTGAACTTGGATGTCATTGATCTCTGTCCCTTCACCGACCCAAAGTTCGAGCGTATGGCTCGTCTCCGCACTATTAGTAAAATTGATGAACACTGGACGGTCTTGCGGGTTCGGCGTATCGGAAGTGCCTGATAGCGCCCCTATTAAAAATAGTCCGCTAACACAGAGTCCCGCCAACAGGAGAATGATACTTCCGCGGCGAAGACAGGTCATCGTCCGCTGAATCAAACTCTAAACCCTTAACAATTCGCAACTTCCCAGCGTATCATCGTCATTAGAGTTGGTGTTTAGCCGCTATCTATACATGCTTGTTCTACCAGCCCTTCTGGAGAGGAATTCCATAGTATTCCGTCCACGGATGGGAAACAGACGGTCTCCACCGGTGAATTGAGTTGACGGCCATGCAGTCACCGACGCACCTCACGTTCGATTCCCGGACTAGAAAGCCGGTCGGACGCTCAGGCTAGCCTACAGATATCGGTGAGGGGTTGGACACTGGGCACGTCGCGAACTGGGTGTTCCCCGAACATTAAAGACCGTGCTAGTTGATAACACGGCCCATTATGTCCAGCGCAGCCGACATCCCCTGGGACGGGGCACAGGTGCTGGCTGCGTCGCCAGCTGCGATGGCCGTCATCGAGACCGACCCGGCCGAACACATCGCGGTCAACCAACCGTACGCCGACCTCTACGGGTTTCCACACTCTGATGCGCTCAGTGGTACACCGTGGCCGCAACGCCTCGCTGCCGACGAACGCGCCCGCATCGAACAGGAAATCTTCCCGGCGTGCCATGAGCAAGACCAGTGGCGCGGCACGGTCACTGGTCTCCATCGCGACGGCACCACCTTCCCACACCACCTCTCGATCGCCCGATTAGATGACAGCCACTTCATCTGCACCGCCCGCGAAAGCCACGAACGCCTGACGCGGGACCGCGAGTTGGAACGCTATAAAACTATCATCGACACTGTCGACGATGGCATCTACGTGCTCGACGAGAATCTCCGATTTGCCTTCGTCAACGAGGCTATGTGTAAACTGACCGGCTTACAACGGGAAGACCTCATCGGGACGCCCGTCGTGGACCTGTTCGAGTACGACGACGAGGTCGCCGCCGCGGAGGAGATTCGCAGACGCGCCGTCGAGAACGACACCAGTATCGGCACCGTTCAAGCGACGGTACCAACCGCCGACGGCGACCGAACTCTAGAAGCGCGGTACCGGCTTTACCCCGACCCCGATGGCGAATATCGGGGAAGTATTGGCGTTGTGCGTGACGTGACCGACCGCGAGCAGCGCGAACAGGAACTCCGGACCGCCCGCCAGTTCAACGAAGAGCTAGTGGAGAACGCCCCGTTCGGGATGTTCCGTCTCGACGAGAACTTCCGCATCACGTACGAGAACTCGCGCGCCGAGGAAATCATTGGGCTGCCCGACGACGAAGAGGAGTCGGCGGCAATCGGGGAGGACATCCGTAATCTTCCGTCAATCGTGGAAACCGGGCAAGCAGACCTGTTTACGCGGCTGCAGGACGGTGAAACCATCGAGTTCGAGTTCCCGTTCGAGTCGATCTACGGCAAAGAGGCGTACTTCACCGGGCGTGGTGTCCCGCTGTATCGCGACGGCGAGTTCGACGGAGCGGTCCTGATGGCCATCGACATCTCGGACCGCAGACAACACGAGCGGGACTTAGAACGCCAGCGCGACGAACTCGAGACGCTCGACCGAATCAACAAACTTCTGCTGGAAATTGCGCGCGATTTGTTCACCTCACCAACGCGCGCCGAAATCGAACAGATGGTCTGTGACCGGCTAGCCGCATCCGATTTGTACCAGTTCGCGTGGATAGGCGAACCAGAGCCCGATGGCAACCGAATCCTTCCCCGCGCCAGCGCTGGGGTTGACGAGGGGTACGTCGACTCGATTACGGTCACGATGACCGAGACAGACACCGGTCAGGGGCCAGGCGGACGGGCGCTGCGCACTGGCAGCGTGCAAGTCAGTCAGGACATTCGGTCTGATTCGTCGTTCGAACCGTGGCGAGAACAGGCGCTGGCCCGGGGCATTAAATCGGCGGCCGCCGTGCCGCTAGTCCACGGCGACACCACCTATGGCATTCTGGCGGTGTACGCGACTCGCCCGCTCGCATTCAGTCACCGCGAACAAGCCGCGTTCGACACTCTCGGGAACGCCGTCGGCTTCGCCACCAACGCAATCGAGAACCGCAACCTCCTGTTTGCGGACACGGTCGTCGAACTCGAGTTCGAGGTGACCGATTCCGACCTGCTGTTCGTCCGGTTATCCGAGCAACTCGGGTGTGACCTCACAATCACTGGCTACGTCGAGTCAGCGGCTGGTACGTGGAGTGTTTATCTCAGGGTTGACGGCGCTGCTCCGACGGCGGTTCGCGATGTCGCCGTAGCCGATTCGGGTGTAGAGCAGGTGCGCGTCATCACCGACGAGGACGACACCGGCTTGCTCGAGTGCGTCATGACGGGGCCTGCGCTGACTGCACTAACAGAACGGGGGGCGATACTGACAGTGGGTCGCGTCGCTGACGGCCGCGGCCAATTCTGCATTGAAGCACCGCAATCAACGGACGTTCGGCGGTTAGTGGCCCGGCTCCAGACTGTGTATCCGGACTCGACGTTGGTCGCCCAACGTGAACGTGACCGACCGGTCCAGAAGGCCAGTGAACTACGCCAATCGGTCGCGGAACGGTTGACCGCCAAGCAACAGGAAGCGCTCACGCGCGCGTACCACGCCGGGTATTTCGAGTGGCCACGCCAGAGTACGGGGAGTGATATTGCGGCGGCGATGGACGTCGCTGAAACCACCTTCCATTACCACTTGCGGAATGCGTTGGAGACGTTGGTTGCGGCCCTGACCGACATCGGTGACGGATACTACGATTAACTACCACCGAGCCGACGTGAGAATTCAGGTCGGCTGACGGCCGTCTCGTCACCAACCCGGTCGTTCTCGTTGTTAGTCGTCGGTGAGTCCGAGTTGCTCGAAAATCGCTTGCTGGTCGAAGTAAGCGCGGTGTTCGTGGATGACGCCGTCCGCAACGCGATATTTGGACATTTCACGCACTTTCACTTCCCGGCCGGTCGGTGGAATCCCATCGAATTCTCCTTCGTGGGTCATCGTGATGGCTGCCTCGTACATCACCAGGTCGTCGCTCGACACCATGTCGAGAATCGTCACGTCGAAGTCGGGAAACCCGGCCGCCACCCCGTGCATGAACGCTTCGAGGCCGTCCCGGCCGTGAACCTCGCCTGCAGGCCCGGGAACCCCCTCCTCTGGAGCCGCCGGGTCGTACATCACAAACGATTCGGCGACGAGGTCCGGAATCGCGTCATAATTCTGTTCGTTCCACATGTCGACGTAGTCGGTCACGAGTTGCTCAGATTTCGGTGTGGCTTCTGCCATAGGTTGTCCACCCCGCGGTAGACTGTGCCGTTAGTTGGCTTAAGAACCGCCTCTAGATAGCCCTAGTGAACCACCACACGTCGTGCAAATTCGAGGCGAGTCGAGTATGCCCGGCAAATCACCAGTTACTGGCGGGGCAGTATCGTCGAAGCAGTGGCCAACTGTCACGGAGCTACAACCTCCTAATCATGCGCCTAGGGTTAGTTTGAGAGGTACTTTACGTGGACGTCCAATGTAGCACCCTTGCTCTCCCCACGACGGAGAGTGTGACAAGACATGGCAACCGAAGTCCAAAGCGTGAAAGATGTCGTGCGGCGCTACACCGAGGACGGGTACAACGACGCGAATCCCGCCATAATCGAAGAGACGGTGGCGGAGGACGTGGTCGTCCACGGCCTTCCCGGCGCGGACGGGCCCGTGCGCGGTGTCGACGCGTACCTCGAGTGGGCCGGCGAACTGCTCAAAGCAATTCCCGATGCACACGCCGAGATCGAGGCGTTGCTCGCAGAGGAGAACATGGCGGCAGTCCACTGGACGATGAGTGGCACTCAAGAAGGCGAATTAGGTGACTTGCCGCCAACCGGCGAGCCGTTCAGCATGCGCGCGCTCGCACTGTTCCGGTTCGAGGACGGCCAAATCGCCGAAAAATGGTACGTGGCTGACGAAGTCAGCATGCTGGAGCAACTCGGGCTCACGGACTGACAAACCGGGAGCCCGACCACACGACGCCATCCCGCGACAATCGATGCGACCACCACCGACCAATTGGAGGACCACTAATGACATCATCCACAGACGACTCGACCGACGATGCACCTGCCGACGCGAGCCGTCGCTGGCCCGATATCGGGCGACGCCCGCTGTTGAAAGCACTCGGCATCGGTGCTGCACTTCCGCACGCCAGTGGCGTCGCCGCTGCTGGGGACGACGCGGTTGCCGCGCGAGACAGCGTGAACACAGACGCCGACCAAATCCACCCCGTGTTCGGCTACCCCGTGACGGACGTCGCGGACATCCCGGAGTCGCTCGCGCCGGATCACGAGGTCGAACTCCACCGGGTGTTCCCGGAAAATCCCGACAACCCGAAGCACCCGTCGATCTTCCACTTCGAACCGAGCGGCCTGCACGTGGACACCGACGACATCGTCCAGTTCACGTACGAGAGCCCCAACCACACGGTTTCGCCCTACCACCCGGGACACGGCTTCCAGCGGCGAGTGCCGGAAGGCGTCCCGCCGTTCTCGTCGCCGCTCGTGAAGAAGGACGGGGCGTGGCTCTACCGGTTCACGCAAAAGGGGCTGTACGACCTGTTCTGTGGCGTTCACGAAATCGCAGGAATGACGATGCGACTCGTCGTCGGCGACCTCGCCGAGGAGGACGTCCCGGACTACGAGGACACGTTCGAAGCCGAACCGCCGCTCTTCCCGCCGGTTCCCGCGGAGTTGCTCGAACACGAACTCGAAGCGACGAGCGACGAGAACGAGGACATCGAGTGGACGTGGCTAACCGCACCCGAAGTCCTCGACGCGGACGCGCTGGACCCGGCGACGATTCAGGATGCAAGCACGGTGCCGTTCAAGAACGTCGCCGACGAACTCGGCGTCCCGTTCGATCCCGACCACTGAGCGGCGGCGCCGGCACGACTACGACCGACACTGAGAGCGGCACAACACCGAACTCACTGAACGCGACTCCACGACAGCAACACCATGACACCAAACGACACCGTAGCGGCGCGGCGCGTCCAGCGAGCATAACACAGGAGGGGGTTACATGACGCACGACAACACGACCGATTGGGTGGACAGACGGAGCGTTCTCAAAACGAGTGCGGCACTCGCCGGAATCAGCACGCTCGGCGGGGTTAGTGACGAGGCGGTCGCGCGGAAGAGGACACCGGACGCCGACGATGCCAGTGATATCGACCCGGTGTTCGGACTGCCGCTCGCCGTGGGGCAGGCCGTGCCGGACGGAATCGACCCAGTGCACGTGGTCGAGTTAGACGCCGTAGAGAAGAAGAAGGACGAAGACATCCACGAGGGATTCCCGATGCGACCGGACCCCGAGAACCCGGACCAGATGGTGGAGGCCGAGGAGGAATTTCTGTTCGACCCAGTGGGGGTACGGATTGCTCGGGGCGATGTCGTTCACTTCAAATCCGTGGCACACCTTCACACCGTGACGGCGTTCCATCAGAAGTGGGGTGAGGCCGAGGAGTTCCTGAAAATTCCGACGCGGATACCCGACGGAACCCCCGGGTTTCATTCGCCACTCCTCATGGAGGACGCCTCGTGGCTCTACACATTCAACGAGCCCGGCGTGTACGACATCTTCTGTCTCCCGCACGTGTCGTTCGGGATGGTGCAGCGCGTCGTCGTCACCGATTCGGAGACGGATGCGGCTACTCTCTCTGCGCCGTCGGGGAAGACGTTCCCGAATGCGATGGCCGTCTTGACGGCGCCGGAGCTCCAGCCCCAACACATCGTCGAGGCCGGAACCGTCGGGTGGGGTGACCTGACACTACAACAGAGTCCCCCGGAGGAGACCACCACGACCACGAGATAACCTCCGGCTCAACCCCTCTCTGCATGAGCCACGCCACCTCGCCATCGTAACAGTCGCCGGGGGTATTGCGTCACTACACAATCGGTTATCGACCTTCCCAATCTCCCACTTGCCCTGCTCGACTTGCGTCACCCGCAACTGCTGACCGTCGATGATGCTCCCGTCCTCCTCGAGCGACCCCTCGGCTCGAAGCTCGCTCTTCGGCAGAAACACCGTGCCACTCGTCTCGCCGATTTGGATGAGTTCGTGGAATGGCATGGTCGGTGAAGTTGTATTTGATTCTAAGACCGCTTCAACCGTGGTTCAATTACACTCCATGTCTTGTTTTACGAATCTCTTAGGATGCTCGTTCTCTCTGGTGAACCGGGGGATTCCGTAGCCGGAACCGTGGAATCCGACATCGAATCATGAACGCAGACACCAGTATCGACGACAGAATCGTACTCCAACCGGAATCGACTAGCGAGCAACAACTGCTGAACCTGCGCATGGACGCGGTCAACGCCAAAAATTAAATATTGAATGTTTCTGGCCGGTTACTGCCCAGGATGAAATTCTGCCGAAGTGAATTTGCGATACACTATACTCACGTAATCTATTTCCGAACCGAAGGTTACAGCGAGGCTCTAGCCTACAAAAGGTACAATCACCAGATAAATTGCAGAAGGGCCAAATTAGAACAGCACGCCATGATTAGGATATACTTCTTGTCTCTTTAATGTTTGTCAACTACCTATGATGACTGAATGAGTTCACCTCCGGAATGATGCAACTAGTGACAAGAACGAACCAAAACACTTTGATGGAGGAACCTTGAAGTAGAACGCACAGGAAGTGTTCAATATGAGTGAGACCGTTAAGTCGAAGTTCACAGTCGAAGATATCATGAAAAA
Organism: Halorussus sp. MSC15.2; assembly: GCF_010747475.1. Lineage (NCBI taxonomy): Archaea > Methanobacteriati > Methanobacteriota > Halobacteria > Halobacteriales > Haladaptataceae > Halorussus > Halorussus sp. MSC15.2. The sequence continues at coordinate 220,996 of NZ_VSLZ01000006.1, forward strand.
TGATATCTGGCTCAAAGATTTAGAACGCGGCCTCACTGTCGCTGTTGAAGCTAGTGGAATGGAGTACTCTTCGGACATCCGGAAGAAAATCAACCAACTCTCCGAAGGTGATACGATTGCGGCGGAACTAGAGAGCCGTAACTCACTTCGAACCATCTGGGCCTTCGAAGACATTGAGCGTGAGCAAGTTAGCCGTAGTAGAGCGCGCGTCTAACCTATTGGTACCAGTTCGGACTATCTCGGCGCTTCCATGCCGGCTCATCCTCGTCTTCTTCATCTACCTTCTCGTGAATTGCGAGGAAGTCCGTCAACAGATACTCAATGAACTCCTCCTCAAAGTCTTCTTTTAGTTCCCAGAAGAAGTAGAGCAACACCGCGTACCCGAGACAGAGCATCCAGATGGGCGTCCAAAACTCGACGATTACAGGTTTCCAAACCGTGAGACCAACAAACTCGGCGAACACGGTGACCTGCTCTGAGAATCCTCGTGCGACAACCACGGTAACCATTAGCAATAGCGAAAAGTAGCAGGCAATCCACATTCCTCGATGGAAATTACGAATCGCCTGAAAACGGAGTGCTCTGGAACTTGCAGCCACGGATTCTATATCGCTGGAAATCAGGTGCAGTAAGTCCCCGTACTGGTCGTACTTACGGTCTAAATCGTATTTCTTCCGGCAGATTGCCCACGTTTTTCCAGCGAGTGTCACGTCGGACAGCGGCCGGTCACGTTTAATCCGAACCATTGCCGCGGCTTCGATTACCGCTCGGTACCAGCGGGCAGGCACCCGCACAAATCTCTCAACTATGGTCTCACTGTCTAGTACCCCTTCGCCGACAGATACATCAGTATCCCCTTCGACTGGGTCGCCGTTTAGGTAATTGTCAAGGTTCCACTCTTCAGTCTCCTCCGGATGGAGCCACGAATAGACGGAGTACAGACATGGATGTGCTGTCGGAAACTCATCGAAATCCAATGCCGCTGACTTACCGAGACTCTGGTTGACGAGAATCGAATTTCGAAAAGTTTCTCGTTTGCCGACTGCCCGCGCCGCGTAACTTTGAATCAAGTGCCCGAGGGCAAACGCTACTACCCCCAGCAGAAACACCGCAGCAAGCGGTGATGAACCAATCTGCGTCACGCGGTCCGGCGGGAGTAACGCAATGATACTTCCCATGAGTAGAATACCCGGTACGAAGTTCCCCAAAAGATCGAATACCGAGAGGTCCCCAAAGATTCGACCGATTGGCATCGTCCTTAATCATCACACCTCTTATTAATAAAAGCGTCTAAAATGGGACTTACTGTCTGGCGAATTTTCGCTGACGCCTACCAGGCAAACGTCGAACTTCCTTGAATAGACGGTATGACAATCAGATATGGACAGAACATGGCGATGTTTGACAGTTGTAGTAGCAACGGATATCAGCCACCTGTTATCATAGCTGTCCGTCACAGCTACAGGAATCCACGTTTGTCCTCATAAGAAATATCTTCAGACCCGTCCGCCAGAGCCTCGGCGCGGACATCTCCGGGTCGCTATTCGGCTCCACCAATAACGTCCTCGTCGAAGGCTACACCGACAAACTCTATCTCAAAACCTTTAGCGAGTTCTTCCGCCGACAGGGCGAGGACACTACGTTCGACTACCAGACCAGCCTCGTGGACGTAGACGGCTCGAAAACCGAGTACATGGTCAGGTTCCTCGACGCCGAGAACTATGACTACACCATATTGCTGGATGACGACGACGCCGAGGATGCAAAGTCCCACAAGGAGACGCTAGTCGAGAAGGATGTTGACGAGGACCGCATTGTCCTCGTGAGCGACGTATTGGACGACACCGACGAGGGCACTCCGGTCGAAATCGAGGATTTGCTCCCGGCTGATATCTTCTGCGAGGTCGTCGCCGAGCAGTAACCCCGTGACGATATCGACCCCGACGATTTGGTCAAGGAGACGGGCGACGAGTATCAAACGATGCCCGATGTGGTGAAGGCGAAACTACAGGAGATTGAACAGGGTGAACTCCAAGTAGGCGGTTTTGACAAAGGCGATGTCGCGGAGACCATCTGCGACCGAATTGCGAGCGGAGATTACGGGAAGGACGAGTTGGACACGGAGACCGTCGAGGCGTTTGGTGACTTGGTTGGGAAACTTTGTAACCAGATAAAGGACGACGAATAGGCGGATTCTGTCTCTGAACCGCTTCATTTCCACAATCTATTGAGCTGTTCCTTTGCCATTGCTGCGAATCTTAAAATGGAACTTTTTATCTGTTTCAATACTAAACTTGGATTTGACACATATGCAGATACCGAATTGGCTAGGTGATATTCCATCTTTATTCCGTCCTCATATATTTGCTCTACTCGTACCTGTAATTCTTTTTTCTTTGTCGTTGTTTCTAACAAGGAACTATGTGAATAAATTGGTAGAGCGGATATCAATTACAGCACCTCGAATAATGGCCTTGTCGTTTCTATTCGTGATATCTACTACAGTAACAGGTGCCGTGGATGTTGGAACCTTAGCGTATTTGCTTTGTGCATTTACCGCGGTTTTTACTGTTTTTCCAGTCTACTGCAGAGACAAGGTTATCGAAAGAGAAGAGGTGGCATTATATCCTGATTCAGTTTCTGTCATATTTATACTACTAGTTTTCGGCCTAAAGATATTTCCGTCTCCTAAGTTTATACCTGCCGATTCTAGAGTGAATGGGATTCTTCTCCTGTATATCTGCCTCGGTACGTTTGTAACGTTCACTGGCGCTGTCTATCACTATCGTATGAAAGAAAATGAACCGAAAGGAAATTCAGGGAATGGCGGAGATAGTGATTCAGCAGTTGATGGATCGGGGGATAGAGATTCGTCAGGCCTACCGGAAGTAGATGGGAAAAAAGACTCTCGATTCAAACCACGGTACTGATTATACGATATGTCTAACCGCTCTCCTGCTGCTCAGCGCGCTCCATCAGTTCGACGAACGCACCCTTCGGAATAGCTGTAGTATCTCCGGCCATCTTGATGTAATAGTCGGCGGCGCGGTCGATGGCCTTACTTTTGGTGGTCTCACTGGTCGCTTCAAGGGGGGTTCTCCAGCCGACGCTCGCGCGAGTCGGTCATTCTGAGCCGCATATTTTTGCGCACTCCCCCGGATTCCTAGTTTTATCGGGTAACTAAAATCAGGTTCGTATATAAACGAGGTCACAGGTCCGGCTTAATCGGCTCGGTCGAAGTGCGGATGGCGCTGGCGAGCGCGTCATTCTGCACACGCGGCCGACCGAGGACGTGTGCAATTTCGGAGATTGATTTCCCTCGTCTTATAACTCCATTCGATTCGAGCGCCGGGCCGCATCACTACTAACTAATGACGCCCTCCATAGGATAGCAATCATTGGTTAGCAGTAGGCCGCATTTTGACTCTCTCCATTCGGAAACACACACTTCGTCGTGTAGTTCCGAGAAAAACGGATTGCACCAGCAATACCGCTAACCAATGAGACCAATTCTCGAAATATGCTCCATTGGTTAGTGGAAGACGCGTAGCGCGTCTCGACGCTCGCATCTGCTGGACGATGTAGGCGAGTACCGACAACGAGCAATCAAGAAGGAAGCTCATCCCGTCCCGTCCGCTACGCCTTGCTTCCGTCGTCAGGCCCGCTGTACTCCTCTATCTCGACACCCGTCAATACCAACCGCGTTGTCTGCGAGGCCGCCACCTGCAGAATACCAAGAAATGCGGTCGCGACAACCCCGGTTGTCCCGAGCGTGGGCGTCTCGATTTTCCCGCCGTTACAGTCGCGACAGTACACCCGTGGGAGGCTCCACTCGTCATGTCCGGCAGTCCGGTAGGCGTACACCGTCACACAATGCCCGTCGTGCAACTCCCGGCCACACCAACAACAAGTCCCTTTCGCACCACCGAGACCAACCTGCAGGCCCGTGAGGACCTGCTCGACGTCGGTCTCGAGATACACAGTCTCACTGTCAGGCTGGGCGTACGCCATTTAGCGGCACCTCCAACAGACGACACCCTCGCCACTCGTCTGACCGCCACATTCGGGACAGTCGGCAACGTCAAGCCCTCCACCCGAGCGCCGTGCGGCTTCTTCGGCACGCTCCATGCGCTCGCATTCTCGACACACGCGATACTGACTGGGACATCCGCACTTGCGACACCCCATACTCACACCCCCACACAGTAGACCGCAGTTGATTCGCTGGCGATACGCTTTTCTTCGCGTAGCGTTGACTCGAACATGGCTTTCTGGCCTCACTGGAAAGCCGTGGTCTCGGGTGTTCCAAGCACCCGCGGACCGTTCTCCCGAAGAGAAGAACGAGTCCGAGTAGCCCCGGCTTTCCTACCTAGAGTTAGGTACTTGTTTAACTTAAAACTACTGGAAGACTAACGCAAGATAGAATGCTCATACCGCGAGAAAACGCGCGTTTCAGACTACTGCAATCGTACTTAAATCGCGCTCTACGCCACTCACTGAGACCAGACTAGAAAACCAGAGTCGCTCGCATTCTTGAACTCCGTCACGCTAACCAATGCGAGGAGACGAAAGTTGTCTTGCATTGGTTAGCGGAGTAGCGAAAACTGCTGGATGGTCTGCTCGTGGACTTCGGTCTCGGCGTCGTCAGCAATGGCCTCGACCAACCAGGGACTGAGCGTGTCGCACTTCCCTACCAGTCCGTCTTGCCGGAATGGTTTCAGTACGGGGGCGGTTGACTGACTTGCGTCCGAGGCGTGTAACTTACTTGCTCCGAGTTCACTGCTGGTAGAACAAGAGCTATCGGGGGAGTACGGAATCGGCTGATATGCCAGAGCGAGTGTCGAGACGGTCGCGAAGGGGCCGATGTTCCGTGACGTCTTCGCTGAGCGGTGGTGTCTCGTCTTTGCCGACGGGTTCTACGAGTGGACGGGCCAACGCGGGTCGAAACAACCCTATCGGATTACGTGGATTGACGACCGACCGTTCGCGTTCGCTGGACTCTGGGTAATGTGGGGTGACTCGGCGGACACGGCGCGGGATACTGTGACTATCATCACGACCGACGCGAACAAGGTGGTCGAACTGATTCACGACCGGATGCCAGTGATGTCCGAAGCAAGTGACGGCCAGTGGCTTTCGGCGGACGACAGTTCAGAAGGCTAATCGACAATAAGAACCTGTAATCTTCGCCAAACCACTCTTAGAGCTGACACAGGCCACCGGATTAACAAATTGCGTACGTCGAGTTCAGTTCTTCATCTGAATTAAAGAAGAAGATGATGTTGCCGAGGCAGTTGGACACAGAGGCAGTTATTTCAGTTGACTGTCCGGTAGTATCCTTAGCAATTACTGTCACCGATTGGTCGTTTCCAGCCAATCTGGTTTTAGTAATTCCTGCGACAGTCCGACTCATCTGAGCAGCTACCGTATGCGTTTCTTGGTACACCTTTGAACTGTCACGCTTCACAGTAACAGTTACAGTAACATCATGGTCAAGCGAATTATCGATTCGTATTTTATGGGGGTAATCCCCAGCTCCAGATTCGACAAGTGAACCCGAAACAGTAGTCTTAGGGGAGGTAGATTCATTGCAACCCGCAAACACCCCTATGACTGCGGTCGTCATTCCAAGGAACGTCCGTCGATGCATGCTTAATCATTTCCTGAGAAAGGGATAGGATTTTCGTAATTTCACGCGTATAATACATTTGCACGCGGCCCCTCCGTAAGGCGTAGTGGACTAGCCGTACACCCGACTGCAAGGACAAACCCTGTCCCCGCCATCGCCAACAAGAGGAGATCCTTCCCGACGGCAGTCCTTTGGTTCGAGACCCGTTGTGACGGTGACCGTCGTCCATTGGAGCACATTACGTCTACGGTCACGCTGTCTCACCCCAGTCGGTGATGCTCCTCTGGCCGACAGTCGGCCCGTCAGCGTCGCTCTCGACTTCGACGTGCTCATGGACGTACTCGTGCGCTATCGAAAGCGCCACGTCGATGCCACATTCCTCAGACGGTTCTACGACGGTCTCTCGCTCGTGGTTGAGTTCATATCGCCACGGCGCGAGGTCCACCGAGGCGTTGCCGCTGCCCTGCCACGTCTGCACCACGAGGTATAGGAACATCCCGGGCGTCGCCTCGTCCGGACAGCCAGCGCTCGCGAGTCGTTTTGATGCATCGCCAGCTCGCGTCCGACCACCAGCCCGCGTATCTCTCCGAACCGTATCACGAGTACTACCGCGAGAACCGTAAACTCGTCATCTAACAGTGGGAGGAGATTTGCAAGGAGTACATGCTGCCCAGTTCGCTACCCGTGAGTGGGACGTTCGAGACTTTGGGCAAGGTGTGGAGCGCTACGGGCCGTGGTGACTCGACGAGGGAGACCCACTGTACAAGCCTCGGCGACTCTCCGCTGGAGAGTACGTCGTGCAGATGCTAACGGGGGTTTTGAGGTAGTGTATTGACAACGTTCTCGCCTGCACGTTTACCGGATTCGTACTACTGGACCCATATCACACTATCCACAAAATCATACTAATCACAAATATAGGAAGTTAGTTAAATATTATTGCTATAATATTTCCTTCACGGATTCGGACTAGTTATCAGGTTTGCTAATATATCCGCCATGACTAAGACAAAGCGGAGTAAAACTCGTTTTTAAATAAAACAGACATGAACGATTCAAAAAGCTCTGTCGATAGACGACGATTTCTATCGTCAATAGCAACTGCACCACTCGTCGGTAGCATGTGGTCTACAAACGCACAGGGATATGAGCGAACGTTCGACCCGGTGACGAACCCTCCAATCGACGTTGGAGCCGTTTACATCCCCTGGATTGGGCGTAACTCACGTTGGTGGGGTAAATGTTCGAAAGGTAACCCAGCGGTCGGGCGGTACAGTCTGGCTGACTCAAACGCTGTCAACCGCCACATCGATTGGATGCAAGGATTCGGTATTTCGACGCTTCTGTACAACTACAATGCGAGTCCGCATGCACCCACGTTTTTCGAGAATTTCCGCACGGCCGAACTCGTTTCGGAGATGCCGCTGGAAACCTTCTACGGACTCAGTAGTCCATTCCACGTGTTTCCTGACACGAACATCCGTGACGTTCTGGATGATGAACTTTCATTCCTCCGTGAGAATTTTCTCAAACGGGAGAATCATAAGACGCGCGATGGGCGGCCTGTCGTCACGTTCTGGGCAGCTGATTATCCTGCGGCAGGTGGATGGCCACGGGTGAAAGCTGAATGGGGTGGATTCGAGGCGTTCATGGACTATCTCCGAGCAAAACTATCGGTCGATGGTGTCGAACCGTACGTCGTCGGTGAGTTCCGCGACCACGCGGTGGGTGGTTATCCACGACGGTTCGCCCGGTGGAATCGGTTGTTCGATGCCGCGATGACGTGGGTCGGAAGTCCCGACCCCGGAACGACTTCGTGGCAGAACCATCGCAAGTACGTCGAGCGAAACTATCAGGAGACTCGCCAATTCGCACTGCAAAACGACATGGAGTTCATCCCGACAGTGTTCCCAGGGTTCGACGACCGCCAATCGTGGATGGAGTGTCGGCCACGTGGACGCTACGTTCCACGAAATCCGTCCCATTTAGCTGACCTCCTCCGACTGGCCGACGAGTATCGAGTCGGGGACCGCATTTATCTGGCGAGTTTCAACGACTGGACGGAAGCCCACATGATTGAACCGGGTCGATACCACGGACGCGATTATGGAACCGCGTATCTAGAGGTGATTCGGGGTTTCCTCCGCAACAAGCAGTTAGAGGAATATCTCGATTGTTCGAGAGGCCAGCAAGCCTGTATCGAAAGATAACGGCAGTCGAGTTATCGATTCTTTCTCCATCGATTAAGAAGCGACTTTATCAACCCCCTTCACTGTCATTTCGAACGAGTGTGTCGCGTTCTGGGCCTCGTCTCGGTAGTTGACGGTGACACGGACGTTGACTCCGGTGTGGTGGTCTCCCGAAGTTCGAACGAATTGGTTTCCCACCCTCTGTCCCGCTGGAAATTGATGTGGACCAAGCTCACATTCCGTTCTTGGATTGGTTCCCAAGAGCACTCTCCAATACAGATACGACGGCCCGCACGCCAGACGGTCCCGAAAAGTCGCCAGAGCAAATCGACCAATTGGCAGACTACGACCTGACGCTCCTTCACGACTGGATACTCCCCGTCGTCGGAGTTGACGCCAGGGACCTATGGCACTACACCGTGGACCACAACGATTCAGCGAAGAACCATGGAGACGTCGAGGAGGGCCACCAGCGGATTCATGACGAACGCTTCAGTGGCAACACCGGTCGCGCTCTCAAAAAACAGCACTACCTGATGCATCGCCAGCTCGCGTCCGACTGCCAGCCCGCGTATCTCTCCGAACCGTATCACGAGTACTACCGCGAGAACCGTGAACTCGTCATCCAGCATTGGGAGGAAATCTGCGAAGAGTACACGCTCCCGCAGTTCCCTACTCGTGAGTGGGATGTTCGAGACTTGGGGCAATGTGAGGAGCGCTACGGGCCGTGGCGACTCGACGAGGGAGAGTACGTTGCTCAAAAGATAATAGGTGAATTCTAGTTGGAATCGCTTTTAATCCAATACCTTGCCAGTGCTGTCGCTAGGCCAGTAGTGGCAGCCGAGATACCGAATCCCGGAACAGATGAACCATTTCGGTTCGATGTTACTGACTTAGTATTTGGACGTGTACGTTGCCCAGTGGTCGTTGGTTGAGTTGTTGTAGAAGGTGTCGCTGAGACGGATTGCTGTCCCGTCGTTGATGCATTCATTTGTAGTTCGACGGAATAGTCGGTCCAGCCACGGTCTCGGTCGAAATTGAGTTGGTCAACAGTTTGGCCGTCTACCAGCACGTCCGCTTCGACCGCGTCGGTAACAGGATAGCCCCGAATTCGGATTCCTTCTGCTTTGTTGAACATCGACCGTTCGATGTATATGACCGTCCTTGGGTTCTCGTTATCTTCAGCGACAAACCACCGCCAGCTACGTCGGTCGTTACTCTCAGGGTACGAGGTACCGCTGGTAAGTATCGGTTCATCATCGAAACGCCCGATATCGTAATGCTTGAATGATTGTCCCTTGGAATCAAGAAGGTCAAGTTCCGAGCATCGGAACGTTAGCGGCCTGCTCTTATCCTTCGAAATATCAGGATTTATCTCGTGAGTTTCGACTGACTTATTGAATTTAAGGACGAGTTCGGTGTACGTCAGAAGTTTCTGGAGCGCGTTTTCAGTGATGAGCGAGTTGAAATAGTCCCAGGCGGCGGTTTTTGTCCCGTCAGGACGGACGAGCCAGAATCCCTTTCCACCTTCGTTGTCGTATATCTCCCAGAATATCGTGTATGGAACACCCCAGTCTAGCGATGTATGAGTGGCAAGTTTCGTGATTTGAGTCGCTTTTTCTTCACCGACGACCGCGAACGGGAGTCCGTATTCGCCGACGAAGACGTTCTTGTTCGGGTCAGGTAACACTGATTCAACGTACTGTGATGGATTGGGGGTGTTCTCGTTTACGTAATCCAGTATCGATTGGAAGTACGCTGGTGCTTCGTTGGGATTCATTTGTCGCAGTGCGGCCCACATCTCAGTGTAGGAGTTGTGTGAGACCAAGTCCACGTTCGTCTCGGGTATGACAGAATTGATGACGCGCTTCTGGCCTTTCATAGCGCGAATTGCCATGTTGATTTCGGCGGCGTGGAGGACAGTGACGTCGCTTGAAATTTCAGTTCGCGCACGTTCGACTCCTCGCTGTCTGGCGTTCAACCACTGAACCATCCCGTCGATGGCGGTCTGGGTTGGCTCGATATCGTCGTCCGCTATCTGATGAGCTTTGATTTGCTTCCGTTCGTCGAATCGGAGGATTGCCCAGTCGCCCTGCCAGTGCTGGAGGACGAACTCTTTGCCCGTCCCACGATACGTTTCGAGCAGGTGTTTGGTCAACTCGTAGAAGCCCTGTTCTTCCTGTCGAAGTTGCTCGTCGGTGACGCCGCGGATAAAGTAGTGTTTGTACCCATCACCGTATCCTCCATCGACGTGCGCATACGCGACGAGAGTGAAGGTGCGGAAATCACGCTGGAACAGTTCGCGGAAGTAGTTGGACTCTGCGATGTCGACCATACTGGCGAACGACGCGGGCCACTCGCTGTTGTACGGGTACTTATTGTACGGGTCGTCACCAGCGACGTGGTGGAACCAAACTTTAATCACGCGCGAACCGAGGTCTCGAATCCGTTTCGCGCCTTCGTTGAGAAAATTCCCCGTCGTGAAATGGTACCCTCCGCCTACATGTGTAACCCCAACCCTGTCTTTCAGTGGACGGGACCCCGGCAGTTCGTTTCCAGTCAAAGAACCAGTCGTTCGCGAACTGAACAGAGGAAGGCTAAGCGCGGTCGTACCAACCCCGCCGAGAAATGCCCTCCTCGTGCTTTGTTTCATGAGCTCCAGTTTTGGGAAGTGATTATATAGTTCTTTCTAGGTGATAAGTTATAAACGAATGAATTGTGACTACAAAGATATTGATGAGAAACCAATCTAGCAGACGACGTTTTCTCGGAGCCACCAGCGCTTCTCTTCTATTTGGGAGTACCGGTGAATTCGACCAGCGAGGTAGACGAGGAGAAGAGCGTAAGAAACGTAATCAAATATCAAATACGAATTTAGATATCGGGGCCGTGTACATTCCATTCCTCGGTGACAAGTGGGGTGAGTGTATCGACCACCACCCTGCAGTCGGGCAGTATAGCATTACCGACACAGACGTCATCAACAAACAAATCGCCCAGATGCAGAGTTCTGGTATCTCGACAGTGCTATTCAACTTTGGCGCCAGCGAGTTAGATTTCAAGCGGTTTCGTAAATTCCGTCGAGCGGACCGTACTGCAGACATCACCATTGAGGCGTTCTGGGTCATCGGGCGAATATTTCAACGTAATTACGAGTTGGCGCCGTATCTCGAATTCATCCGTAACGAGATGATATCTCTCCCGAATTACGAGACTATCGACGGCAGACCGGTCGTCACGTTCTGGGCACCGGGGTACATCGCCGTAAATGAAGACCCCATGACCCGAATTCAGGCCGAATGGGGTGGTCTCGAGGGACTGATCTCGAAGATACGATCCGAACTAACGGTCGACGGCAACGAACCGTTCTTGGTCGGCGACATCGGTGGCCGGAGCGTCGGTGGCTTCTCGGATGCCATCAAGCGCCTCGGCCAACAGTTCGACGCGATTACGTCGTGGGTCGGCAGTCCCGATCCGGGCTTCAATCCGTGGGACCGGCATCGTGCAAAGGTCGAAAAGACGTTCCGGCGGTCATTCTGGTTCGCCATCGCGAACGATATCGAGTTCGTGCCGATGGTGTTCCCAGGATTCGACGACCGCTCAAATAGCTGTTGGGGCGGAGAAACGCACGTACCTCGGTCTCCTCAGCATCTCGCTGAGCTCTTTAATCTTGCAAAGAAATACCGGACAGTCGATAGGACGTACGTCGCCACGTGGAACGGGTGGCCTGAGGGTCATCAAATCGAACCCGGTACCTTCAGCGGCCAGGACTACGGCACGGCGTATCTCGATGTCGTGAAAGAGGCGGCCACGAGCGACCTGCCGCCGTTCCGAATTGAGTCGTTCGTCCCAGTCACGCTCGCGTTCAACAAAACGGTCGCAGAGCACGAAGTGAATCCGGACAAATCACCCGAGAACAGTCGTGACCTGGCGTTCAGATGCTCGGAACTTGAACTCCTGGCCGCCGATGGAAAGAGCGTCGCTACGTATAACGTGGGTCAGCCAGCGGCAGAACCCCACTTCACGGAAGGCGTGTACAATACGAACCAGAACGACCAGCGGAGTACCCGATGGTTGGGCGGGCCGACCACACGCACCCAGATGTACTTCGAGCACGAATTAGTCGAGAAAGCGGCCGAACTCCGGGTGCGCGGAGTGCCCATCGCCGACGACATCGATGCCGACGTACTTGTCGATAGAACGGAAACAGACCATCTCGAGTTTGAACGAAACGGGTGGCAGAACTATCTCGCCGATTTGCGAGCAACGACCACGACCCCACCAACGACTTCTGAATTGACACCGACAGCGAAGACAACCCAACAGCAAGCGATGGCTACCGAAGCGACGACGACGACGACCACGTCGGTGGATTCACCGGGGTTCGGGCTGCTGACGGGGCTAGGCGCGTTGACCCTTGGTGCGGGTCAGTATCTTGCCAGTGAGTCGGACGACTAGCACTTCGCCGCCGCATTACCGGGAAGTCGTGAAAACGAATGGCAGTACTATCCCAAAGTACCGGCATCCGATTCTCGCCCACATCGAGGACTCGCTTGAAGCGAGTTTCCGCAACGTGTGCGACCGGTACGACTACGACATACTGTCACTGCATATTTCAGCCGACCACGTACACCTCTTTCTGTCGGCGCATTCGAAGCATTCGCCCACCGAGATTGTACGCACGGTTAAGAGCATCACTGCCCGCGAGATGTGGCAACAGCACGAAGCGTACTTGGAGGAATATCTCTGGGGCGGTGGGCTCTGGGAGGAATCGTACTACGTCGGGACGGCAGGCGAAGTATCGAGCCGAACGATTGAACGGTATATTGAGCGAACGGAGCACGTGTATCGAACGTACGGCCTTCACCCTCGGGGTTAAGCCCCGAGGCACTCGGCCTGCTATTGCAGTAGAGGACCTCTGGGTTGACGTCGTACTGTCTCGATACTTGGAAAGTGTTGGTTCCCGGTGCTTGCCTCTCGATACGTCGTCCGGCATGGCGACGTTCTGCGAGCAGACCTTCGGACTCTTGAGCCGGTTGAGATTTGTATGCTAGTACTGAACTCGTTTGCAATGTCGGCGGAGGGGGTTTCGTGAGTGACCTAAACACTAATTCACGTTCGGTGTCAACGTTGTCAACAAGGATGTCGCATCAGGTCCGGCTCAACGACAATCTCTACGAGCGCATCAAAGCAAACAAGCAGGAGGGAGAGTCGTTTAGCGACACCATCGAGCGCCTCATTAACGACCGTTCGCTTCGTGACCTTCAGGACGTCTTCGATGACGAACAGGTAGACGAGATGCGGGACGCAATCGAAACAGCAGATGAAGAGGACGTCGCCGAGGTCCGTGAAATCGGCGAACGCTTCGAATAATCGTCGACACGAGCTTCGTTCTGAATGTCACCGATGGTGCGGAGGAGGCCGTCGAGAAAGAACGAGAACTAGAAGCGGCAGGTGTTCCCCTGGTCATTCCCGCGATGACCCTGCTCGAACTCTATATCGGCGTGGGGAAAGTCCCAAACTCGGCATCTACCCGCTCGTGGAGATGACACCGAGTATATCGCGTCGTGCTGGTCGACTGCTCGGCGAGCAAATGAACGCAGGCGATGGCGATGGGCCGGGCATCGGAAAGGGTGATGCCGCAATTGCGGCGACAGCACTCGAACGCGACGAGCCGATTTTGACGGCCGACTCGCATTTCGACACAATCGACGGCGTTAAGGTTGAAACGTATCGATGACACCGATTGGTTTGATACGGGAAAAGAAACGATTCGACGGGAAGACTTTAGAATCATCCCGTAGTAGGTTATAGCATGTCGAAATCCACGGATGAACGTGGCCGCATCTACTTGCCGAAGGACGTTCGTGAGCGGTTCGGAGACCAGTATCGTATCGTCGAACTCCCGAGCCACGTCGCGCTGTTTCCCGTTGACGATGACCCAGTAGAGGGACTGCGTGACGCTGTTGGTGACGCCTTCGAGGGCGACGATGCCGACCAGTTGAAGCCTGATGCCCGCAAGCGAATTACCGAAGACGTGCAAGGAGAAGTCGAGAGTCGCTCGGAGGACCACGAGGACTGACTCGTGTACGTCGAAACCGACTTCCTCATCGCCCTCGTCAAAGAGAGCGATTGGCTCCGTGAACCCGCACTCAAAGCACTTGAAGAGCGAGACGAGATTTATACATCGGTTCTGTCATACGCTGAGGTACTCGTTCTGTTCTACGACCGTGAACAGGCCGAGTACGAGATTGATGCGCCACGAGCAATCACAAACCTCCTTGAGTTAGTGCCGATTCGGCCAGAACACCACGAGGATGCTGTTCTTGCTGCTGCCACGTTTTTGGAGGAACACCAGATGACTCCATTCGATGCTCTTCACGCTGGGATGGCCACAACAGGCGATGGAAGAGTTCTCTCAAGCGAGCAAGACTATGATACTGCCGGTCTTGACCGCCTCCCACTAGAAACGTATTGCGACGAATAATCTCCCCTGGACTAGCTTACGACGAACGGTCGTTGGGTTACACAGCCGGCGGTTACTTCCTCTTGGAGAAGTCCTGCCCGAGCGACAGCGAGTAGCCGATTACCACCATCGCCAGAGCCGTCCCGACTGGGGCGAACCAGAGCAGCCTATCCGCCGGACAGCTGGTCGTCTTCGCAAGCAGCCACGGCCCATTCAGCGCAACGACGAACGCCAAAAAGCCACCGCCAGCGAGACGGTACCGGCTGGTTTGCAAGAGCGAGACGCCGAAAAACCCAATGCCCAGAAAAAACATGAACCACAGCGCCAGCCCAGCGACGTGATGCGACAAAAGCGCATCGGGCGAGAACGGCACTGCTGGGAGCACGACGCTTGCAAGTCCCCACACGATGACTGTGACGAAGACGGCCCAAGGTCCTGTGACCAGAAGTAGACTACTCGTAGTAAGCGTCGGGGAACGGTCAACGAGCCAAGGATACATCACGAGGACAGACGCGGCTGCGAGCGGGAGACTTGCTAGCACAGGGAGCTGGTCAGCAATCCAGATAAGCGGGAGCGCTGCAAGAGCGTCTGGGACGGATACGAGTGCGAAGGCCCCCACGGCACCGCCAATCTCCAATGTAATTGCTGCCCCGCCGAGAACGAGAAACAGTTTCCCGGTCAAATCTTCCAACGCGAGTAGCCGCTGCACGCTAATAAATGACATATAGACATAATGTTCTCGGTCTAATATAAAGACTTGTGGGACCGAACCAGCAACGTCGCTCAACTCTCGCAGGTTCTAAGGCAAACGTGCAAAGCTGAGCCACTAGACGCGACGGAAAGGCCCGTGAATCTGTCGACCGGCGAGACACCGGACCATTTGCAGGCGATAGTAGACGACGGTCTCGCGGTGGCCGCGCGTGTAGCTGTCGAACTCGTAGCGTGTGAGAGCGTCGAAGACTGCCTCGTGAACCTCCGGGTGCGCCCACTCGTCGGGCGGGGTCTCGTGCATTCACGCAACCGCCTAATCGACCATCCCCGCGACGGCCTCGAACCGGTGGTCGCGATTATACCCCGTCCGAGCGAGTTCGACGTTGTTGCCCGACCCGGACACACGCACGTCCGACGCCAACAACCCAGTCTAGAACCGTCTAAGACTCCCTGTAGCGCTCCGTCCGGCAGTCGTTCGTCTGCCGTCAGGTGGGCAGTCGGCCGGGCGCTCGCAGGGTAGTCTCACCGAGGCGATGGTCTGGTTGTCGAGGCCTCGGAGGAAGGCTGGCTCCAGTATCGACGACCACCTGAGAAGAGGGTGAGGCGCTCGGGCTGGTAGTCCCTCTGCGGTCGCGGCCCCGCGGTCGCGGCCGCGGCCGCCGCGCGG